>WAOZ01000001.1 GCA_015520975.1 DHVE2 group archaeon
GATTATATCGCAAAAAGATTCAGGGAAATTAAGGACAAGTACGGTGCCGACAGCATAGGCGGATTCTCATCAGCAAAGTGCACAAACGAGGAGAACTATCTGTTCCAGAAATTTATGCGCACCGTGATAGGAACAAACAATGTGGATCACTGCGCACGATTGTGCCACTCTTCCACGGTGACGGGTCTCATAAAAACTCTGGGCAGCGGAGCTATGACCAACAGCATAGACGATCTTGAGAGAGCGGATGTATTTCTTGTGATAGGCTCAAACACCACAGAAGCGCACCCTGTGATAGCCACGAGAATAAAGCGTGCGGTAATGAAAGGCGCAAAGCTGATCGTGGTGGATCCGAGAAGGATAGGTCTAGCCCGATTTGCCACCATGTATCTGCGTCCAAAACCGGGTACGGATGTCGCGCTTATAAACGCATTCATCAATGTGATTCTGGATCTTGACCTGGTGGACTGGGATTTTGTCAAATCCAGAACCGAGGGATTTGAGAAACTTAAAAAGGTTGTGGAAAAATACACGCCTGAGTACGCGGAAAAGATAACAGGGGTGAATGCACACGATATTGTAAAAGCCGCGGTTATGTACGGAAAGGCAAAGCGTGCTGCGATAATATATGCCATGGGCATGACACAGCATATAAGCGGCACTGCGAATGTTGCCACGCTGGCCAACCTGGCACTGGTTACAGGTAATGTGGGCAAAGAGGGAAGCGGTGTCAATCCACTCAGAGGACAGAACAATGTACAGGGCGCATGTGATCTAGGCGCTTTACCGAATCTGCTGCCGGGATACAAGAAGGTGATGGATTTGAGCGCCCACGAGCATTTTATGCATCACTGGGGTGTGGATGTGCCCTATAAACCCGGACTGACTATTGTGGAGATGATAAACGCCGCTTATGATGGAAAACTGAAAGCGCTTTACATAATGGGTGAAAATCCAGTGCTGAGCGATCCGGATCAAAAGCATGTAATTGAAGCCCTGAACAGAATAGAGTTCCTTGTTGTACAGGACATATTTCTCACAGAAACGGCACAGTACGCGGATGTTGTGCTTCCAGCGGCATCCTTCGCAGAGAAAGAGGGGACATTCACGAACACCGAGCGCCGAGTTCAGTTGCTTAACAAAATCGTCGAGCCGCCGGGAGAAGCAAAGCCTGACTGGTGGATAATAACAGAGCTTGCCAGAAGAATGGGTCACGAATGGAATTACGCCTGTCCAGAGGATATATTCAACGAGATAAGGAAAGTTGTTGTTCAGTACGCGGGAATGACCTACGAGCGTCTCAGACACGGAGGATTGCAGTGGCCCTGTCCGGACGAAAAGCATCCGGGAACACCGATACTGCATCAGAAGATATTCCCCAGATACAACGGACTTGCAAGATTCGTGCCCTATGAATACATTCCACCAGCAGAAAGCCCTGACGATGAGTTCCCGTACATAATGATTACGGGTAGAATGTACGAGCATTTCCACACAGGCACCATGACAAGGCGAGTTGAAGGATTAAATCACATAGCCCCTGAGCCGTGTGTGGAGATATCCCCCGAGGATGCGAAGAAAATAGGTGTGAATGAGGAGGACTATGTTTACATTGAATCGAGAAGGGGCAAAGTAAAGGCCAGAGTGAAAATAGCGGATATAGAACAGGGTTGCGTGTTTTTGCCATTCCATTTTGCAGAGGGGCCTGCAAACCGGCTAACCAGCGGAGAGAACCTTGATCCCGAAGCAAAAATACCGGAATTTAAGGTCTCCGCCGTTAAGATATGGAGGTGTGAAACATGATCGGTGCAGAAGAGGTTGTTAAAAAAATAGTTAGTGCTGGAGAGAAAAAAGTCACTCAGTGCCCCGGAAAAATGATTCTCAAAGGTGCGTTTGCAGGTGCTTCTATTGCCACGGGCGGTGCGTTCGCAACGATGGCATCAACGGGAGTATCAGATACTCTCGGCTCAGGAATATCCAAACTCATACTCGGTGCAGTTTTCCCAGTCGGGCTTATAATGATCCTGTTTCTGGGCTTTGAACTCTTCACAGGCGATGCTGGAGTCATACCCATAAGCGCTTTCAGGAAAAAGATCAGTTACAAAAAACTGCTCACATTGTGGCTCTTCGTGTATATTGGTAATTTTATAGGTTCGATATTCTACGCATACATTATGGCCACAGGTCCTTTCGTATCCGGCGGTGAGGTGAACATTTACGGTCAGCATGCAATTGCCATCGCCGAGGCAAAGGTGCTACCCTATAAGAGTATGGGCATCAGTGGATTATGGCAGGCTTTCATAAAAGCCATCGGATGCAATATACTGGTGAATCTTGCAGTACTGATGTTCTTCGTATCAGACTCAGATATAGGAAAAATGGTCGGGATATGGTTTCCTATTGCAGCCTTCGTTTCCTCAGGATTTGAGCACAGCGTTGCAAATATGTACTTCATCCCCGTGGGCATATTCTTGGGTGCAAACATCACATGGACAGATTTCATAATATGGAACCTGATACCAGTTACTCTGGGAAACATCGTTGGAGGTATGTTCTTCGTGGGATTCCTGTACCATCTGATGACAAAAAATTCCTGTGGAAGAATAGGCTCCCTCAAAAATGTCTGTTAATTTTTTAATTTTTTTAAAAAGTAAAAAATTTAGAAATTCTGCGGCTTTATCTTCGCAGGCCATTCACCCGTTTTTATGTACTCATCTATGGCTTTTGCAGCTTTCTTTCCGTCGCCCATTGCAAGAACCACCGTTGCCTCACCACGCACCGCATCTCCACCGGCGAATACGCCTTTCATGGTGGTGCGGTACTTGTCATCCACAACGAGTGTACCCCATTTTGTAACTTTAAGTTCAGGCACCTCCTGATACAGAACTTTGTTCGGTTTCTGACCTATGGCGAATACAACCGCGTCCACTTCGAGTCCAAACTCCGTTCCGGGGATAGGTCTGGGTCTTCTTCTACCGCTTTCATCGGGTTCGCCGAGTTCGTTCATAATCAATTTAAGCACACGCACATGGCCGTTTTCATCGCCGATGAAACCTGTGGGGCTAACAAGGAACATAAATTTCACACCCTCTTCCTCTGCGTGTGCGATTTCCTCCTCTCTGGCAGTCATGAATTCTCTGGTTCGTCGATAAACTATGTACACCTCCTCATATCCCACACGTAACGCGCTTCTTGCAGCGTCCATGGCGACATTGCCCGCGCCGATTACCGCAAGTCGTTTACCCTTCTTAATCGGTGTATCGTATTCGGGGAACTTGAACGCTTTCATTAAGTTTATACGCGTCAGGAACTCATTAGCAGAGTAAATACCTTTGAGATTTACACCGGGTAAATTTAAAAACTTCGGTGTTCCTGCACCAGTGCCGAGAAATACCGCATCGTACTCATCTAGAAGTTCGTAAAGCGTTTTCGTTTTACCGATAACCGCGTTGGTTTCGAATTTCACGCCCAACATCTGCAGATATTTCACCTCATACCTGACAATCTCCTTGGGCAATCTGAACTCAGGTATGCCATAAACCAGCACTCCGCCGGGCTCGTGAAGCGCCTCGTATATCGTCACCTCGTAACCCATTTTAACCAGATCCGCTGCCGCGGTGAGCCCCGCAGGTCCTGAGCCGACTATCGCCACTTTCTTTCCATTCTTTGGCGCCATCTTGATTTCGCTCATTATACCCTGCTTACGTGCGTAATCTGCCACGAAGCGTTCAAGTTTGCCAATATTGATTTTATCGCCCAGTTTACCCATAACGCAGTTCATTTCGCACTGTTCCTCTTGAGGACATACTCTTCCCGTGATACCCGGCAGTGAGTTCGTTTCCTGAATTATCTCAAGCGCACCTTTAATATCCCGTTCGAGAATCTTGCGAATGAAACCGGGAATATTAACATCCACCGGACAGCCCTTTATACAGGGCGCGAAATTCTGCGGGCATTGGAGGCAGCGAGATGCTTCTTCTATGGCAAGTTCGAAAGTGTAACCCAACGCAACCTCGTTGAAATTGTGTATTCTCGCCTCAGGATCCTGTTCGGGAACCTTTATGCGTTTTTTTCTAATCTGTTTTGGCATTTATTGCACCTCCTTGAGATATTTTTCTAAAGCGATCTTCTCCTCATCTCTATATTCGGTGAGACGCATCATCAGCTCATCAAAATCAACCTGATGCGCATCGAAATCAGGGCCGTCCACACACGCGAACTTTATTTCTCCGCCCACAGTGACCCGACAAGCTCCGCACATACCTGTGCCATCCACCATGATCGGATTGAGACTCGCGTATGTTTTTATACCGTACTTTTTCGTTATATCCGCAACGATTTTCATCATTATAACGGGTCCAACGGTGAACACAAAATCTATTTTCTTACCGGAGTCTATGAGCTCTTTAAGAACATCCGTCGTGAAACCTTTGCGAACATAGCTCCCATCATCGGTGGTTATAAGAAGTTCATCGCTCACCTTTTTGAATTCATCTTCAAGTATCACGAACTCTTTGCTTCGGAATCCGGCGATGGTTATTACATAGTTACCCGCCTCTTTGAGCGCTTTGGTAACCGCATAGCCTATCGGCGCACCCACGCCTCCACTCACAATCACCGCGGTACCGAAATTCTCCACATGCGTGGGCATGCCCAGCGGGCCAACGATATCTCTTATCTTATCACCGACATTGTATGTTCCAAGTTCGTATGTGGTCTTTCCAACCTCCTGAAACACCAGTTCGATCGTCCCCTTTTCCTTATCCCATCTGAAAAGCGTGAGCGGAATCCTTTCGCCTCTGTCGTGCAGGCGCAGTACCACAAATTGCCCTGCTTTGGCGGCTCTGGCAACATGCGGTGCTTTCACTTCAATCCACTTAATATGTGGAGCCAGTTCCTTTTTACCTGTAATCTCAAACATACTGCATCCCGCCACGGGATTAACTCTATCGGTTAAAAAGTTTTCACTTTTAGAAAAATAGGGTGCGAAAATCGTTATTCCTGTTCATCCCATCTGAATGGCCTGTTCTCTGAGCTCTCCTCTTTCGAATCTATATGGGTCATAGAAATCCAAGGGCAGCGATGTTCCACCCTTGAGGATAAGATCAGATACAGCCTCCGCC
>WAOZ01000002.1 GCA_015520975.1 DHVE2 group archaeon
ATATTCTGAACGATACATCATACACGCACAGACAAAATTCAGGAAATATTTTAAATACCCAGACCCATATGTGGTAAAACATGGTTTCGAGAGACATGGAGATACTGAAACTCGAAAAAGAGTTGAAATCCCTGAAAAAAGAGGTAAAGGAAATGAAAGAGATGCTTGCAAGTCTCCTGAGAGTTCTGATTGAGAACAGAGACGATGATGACGATGAGTTTTACGATTATAACTAAAAAATTTATATGCAATAGCGTTATGAACGGTTGTAGGTGATAAGAATGACCATGCCACTTAAAATGATGGAGAGCTTCTTGAACAAGAGGATTTCCCTCCTGCTCAAGGACAATCGCATACTAGAAGGTAAGCTCGTTGGATATGACGATTATATGAATATGGTGCTCGAGGACACCGAAGAAAAAACGGAGAATATGACAAGGCGTCTCGGAACCGTTATTCTTAGAGGAAATAATGTTGTTAGAATGTCTCTGATAGGATAATTATGCCCGAGGAAAATATTGAGGTAATATGTCCCAAATGCGGGGGAGTAATCGACGAAAAAACGCTTAAATGTAGCGTATGCGGGGCAGAGTATTCCAAAGAAGAGTATAAAGAACTCAAAAACGAAATTCTTCTCAAATCCTGGCTTTTAGGCGGCGAAGGAATTATGATTGAGGAAATACAGACGGAAGACGCCGAGGTTCTGGAGAAATGGTTAGAAGGAGATGAATCTGCGTTTTTCGGATGGTCCGAGACAAGAGAGCTCGGCGAGGAAAAGGTGGAGGAGATTAAAGAGAAAAGCAAAGAAATTAAAGCCTCCGTGGAAAAGGGTGAGGTGGACATTGACAGCATAATTAAAGAGAATCTGAAACTCAAAAGTCTTCTCGATGTGGAAATCGCGAAGCGTGAAGAGTTAGAGAGAGAGGTAGAGAAACTTAGAAAAGAAATCGAAATCCTCAAAGAGGAAGCGGTTAGAAAATTGCCGGAGGATGCAAAAGCGCTTAAAATGCTGGAGATGGAACTGCGCCAGAAAGAGATAGAGCTTGAGATGATGAAGAAAAAACTCGAGCTTGAAGGTGGCAAAGAAATACCCGAAGAGCTCCTTAAGGATTTTGAAGAACTCAAGAAAGTTGCTAAAGATGGAAAAGTAAAGGATCTGATGGATAAAATTGAGGATCTAACAAAGGAACTCGCCGAGAAAGATAAACTCATCGCGGAGCTCAAAAATGAACTGAAGCTAAAAGAGGAGGAGATGAAAAAACTCCAGGATATGATCCGCTTCAAAGAGGAGGAACTTTCCCGCAGAGAGCAGGACCTTCTGTTCCGTGAAAAGAAACTGGAGAAAGAGCTCAGAAATCTGCAGCTTGCAAAGAGCGAGATGGAAAACATGGATGAACTCGCTCTTAAACGTCGCCTTGAAGAACTGCAAGAGGAAATTAAACGCAAGGAGGAGGAGCTCAGAGTCAAGATGAAATATCTCGAAATGAAAGAGCGCGAACTCAAAGCGAAGATGGAGGGCCTCGTGGAGCAGGAAGTCGCTCTTGCGGAGGAGGAGATAAAATCAGAAATAAAGGAAAGAAAAGTCCGCACAGGAACGCGGCGTCTCGACGACCTTCTCTACGGCGGTTTTCCGCTTGGGTCAAATATACTCATTTACGGGCCTCCATACAGCAAAAAAGAGGTTCTGATTTACACATTTATGGCTGAAGGGCTTAGAAAGGGTATCCCGGTCATCTGGGTGCTCACAGATAAAACCGTGGACGAGATAAGAGATGCGATGAGTTTCGTGCTCCCCACATACGAGCAGTATGAGAAGAAGGGGCTTGTGTATTACATCGATGCGTATTCCAGAAGCATCGGTGATACGACGGAGATTGAAGGTGTTATTTATCTCGATTCGCAGGTGGATGTAGAAGGCATACAAAAGCATGTGGATGAAATCGCCAAAAAGATAAAGGAGAGTGCGCCGTATTACAGACTGGCATTTATGAGCCTGTCCACGGTGATGGCGTATCTGGACCAGCAGGCGCTTCTGCGGTTCCTGCAACCATTCACCACCCGCCGAAAGAGGGATCAGGCTGTATCGCTGTTCCTGCTTGAAAAAGGTTTGCACAGTGAGAATGAAATACAGATGGTCGGGTACCTTATGGACGGTATGATTGAGTTCAAGATTGAGGCTCACAAGACTTACCTTACAGTGCACGGCGTAACGGAAGTGCAGAGCAGAAACTGGATAGAGGTCACCGCCACGAAGAGCGGGCTCACGCTGGGTTCGTTCTCGCTGGGTCATATCAGGTGATGAAGTTGAAAGCGAAGAAAATAGGAAGAGTTGAATTCGTGATAGACCTCGATCGGAAACCTGAACATTTCAGATTTATGTGGAAAAAAGGGAAACTTTACATCAGTGTTCGCGGGGTCGTTTTAAACACAGATCACGAATGGTTCGAAATCCCTGTGGAAGATATCGCATCAATAAACATCGATGAGGGGGGTGTATTAACCATAGATTTCGGCACCGGGATAATAAAAATAACCTCGAAAGATGTTAATTCACTGCGCGCGTTCAGGCATTTTCTGCTTCCCTACATAAAAGGGGAGTGACATTATGATCGTGCTGGGAATCGAAGGAACCGCACACACCGCAGGAATAGGTATTGTTTCTGAAGATGGTGTTCTCGCAAATGTTATGGACATGTACAGACCCGCCGAAGGCGGAATACATCCGAGAGAAGCTGCCAATCACCACGCTCTGGTGTATCCTTCTCTGATCAAAAAGGCTTTAGAAGTAGCGGGTATCGGTCCAGAAGAAATAGACGGTATCGCATTTTCACAGGGTCCGGGTCTGGGTCCGTGTCTGAGAACCGCGGCAACCGCTGCAAGAGTTTTGAGTTTGAAGCTCAACAAACCTATAGTGGGTGTGAATCACTGTATAGCGCATTTAGAAATCGGGCGTTTTACCACTGGTGCCGAAGATCCCGTTATGCTATATGTTTCCGGTGGGAATACACAGATTATCTCTTACGCGGCGGGCAGGTATCGCGTGTTCGGCGAAACGCTGGACATCGGAATAGGAAACATGCTCGATAAACTTGCCAGAGAGATGGGCATACCGTTTCCCGGCGGGCCCAAAATAGAAAAACTCGCCCAAATGGGGGAAAAATACATTCCATTACCGTACTCCGTGAAGGGTATGGATATCGCCTTTTCGGGGCTTCTCACCGCGGCAATCACGAAGATAGGTAAAGAGAGAAAAGAAGATATCGCGTACAGTGTTCAGGAAACGGCGTTCTCCATGCTCACTGAGATAACGGAGAGAGCGCTCACCCATCTCAAAAAAGACGAAATCCTGCTTGCAGGCGGGGTAGCACGAAACAAAAGATTGAGAGAGATGGTTTCCATTATGGCCGAAGAGAGAGAGGCAAGGATGTATGTACCTCCCGATGACCTGTGCATAGATAACGGCGCCATGATCGCCTATCTGGGACTTCTTTTCCTGAAAAACGGTGTGAAAATGCGTTTGGAGGATACCCTGGTTATTCAGAAATTCCGCACGGATGCTGTGGAAATACCATGGGAGGTGAAAAAGCATCACAGGGTGTATGAGCACGCCCCGGGCGCCGAAGCGGTGATTGAGCACGCGGGGTTTTTGAACAGACAGGTGGTTAAGAAAATAAGAATCGAGAAAAAATACAGAACCGAAGAACTCGATATGTTTCTCAGAAAAACGAGAACCAGAAAGGAGGCGCGAATAATCCACGAACTCAAAATGAAGGGCATCAGAACTCCCATCATATATGATATAAGCATGGACACTATTGTTATGGAAAAAATAGAGGGAAAGGTTATTTCGGAAATTTTCAACTCGTTTTCTAAATCAGAGGCGGAAAAAATTATCAGAAAGATTGCAAACATTCTGGCAAAACTCCATAATGCAGGGTATTCTCACGGAGATTTCACCACGGGGAATATGATTTTAAAGGATGGGGCGATTGTGCTTATTGATTTCGGCATGGCGGAGAAAAATGCCGATACGGAGAACAAAGCGGTGGACCTTGTGATGTTTGAGGAAACTTTCAGAGCAGCCCATTATCCTCATTTAGATATTTTACCCGTGTTCTTCGAGGAGTACAGAAAAGCAGGGGATCCGCGCGTTCTTGCACAGATGGATGAGATCAAAGGGAGGAGAAGATATGTTTAGTATAATCACTCACAACAAAAACAAATATATGGAAATCAAAAAGTTCATCCCGGCGCTTCGTATGGTTGAGATGGAATACCCGGAAATACAGGCTGATACTCTTGAAGAAGTCGTTATGTTCGCCTTGCAGTATCTCCGTCCCAGAATAGAAGGGAATTACATAATAGACGATTCGGGGCTGTTCATAGATGCGTTAAACGGCTTTCCGGGCGTTTATTCGGCGTATGTTTTCAAAACCATAGGAAACGATGGCATTCTGAGACTTTTGAGAGGGGTGGAGAATCGCTCAGCAACATTTAAAACGGTCATCGGATTGCATTATCAAGGCGAGAATTTTCTGTTCACGGGAATTTGCAGAGGCTCCATCATTTATGAGATGAGAGGAAACAACGGATTCGGCTACGACCCGATTTTCGTGCCGGAGGGTTTCACCAGAACATTCGCGGAGATGAGCACTTCCGAAAAAAACGCAGTGTCGCATCGCGGCAATGCCATTAAAAAAATGGTAGAGTTTCTGAAGGAGAGGGACGCAATTTGAAAGAGTGCTTTTAAAGTCTCTTTCCCTGCATTTTGCCGCATGCTGTGCATGTACCTGCAAAGGGTATGTAATGCTCATCGCATACCGGTTTGCCACATATTTTGCATATATGCGTGGCCGTCTTCCCACAGATATAGCATCTGCCCACAATCATTTTCTCTTCTCCAGATATTTTTTATAAAAAGGTGGATAGGTTTCATACTCCAGCGGATCTGTATATCCCGCCTCCATGAACCCTTTGAGCCTCAGCAGGCAGGAATCGCATCTACCGCATGCTTTTTCACCGCCGCGATAACATGACCAGGTCAAATGGTACGGCACGCCGAGTTCCATACCTTTTTTGATGATCTCCGCCTTTGTTAGGTTCACAAGCGGGGCTAGTATGCGTATGGGCTTTCCTTCAACGCCGCGCTTTGTGCCAAGTCTGGCCACTTCCTCAAATGCTTTGATGTATTCGGGTCTGCAATCGGGATACCCGGAATAATCGATGGCATTCGCACCGTAAAAAATTGCATCCGCATCTATTACCTCCGCATACGCCAGCGCATAAGAGAGCAGAATGGTGTTTCTGGCAGGTACATAGGTTATCGGTATCTCATCGCTCACCGCGGCGTCCTCTCTCTCCGGGACATCTATGTCGTCCGTGAGCGCGCTACCGCCTATCTGTCTTAAATCTATTTTCAGGATTTTATGCGGTACATTGTAATACTTCGCAATTTTTACCGCACTTTCAAGTTCGCGATTGTGCCGCTGCCCGTAATCAAAAGATAGAGCATGAACATCGTAGCCCTCCGAAAGCGCTATCGCAAGAACCGTCGCAGAATCAAGACCTCCTGAAAGTAGAACCACTGCTTTCATTCTAATCCCCCACGGATGTGTAATGACACGCACCCTGTCCAGGCCCCTCATCCACACATATTTCAATACCCTTCACATTATCCGGAAAATCCATTTCGGCCAGTATGCGGGAAGATATGTACTTTGCAAGTTCCTCAGCAGAGGTCATTTTGCAGTCTATAAACACCACATCCTCGCGGGGAAAAGAGTAGGTTTTATTGGAAAATTCCACGCGAATCGTGCCGCCGTCCACAGTGTGTTTAATATAATCCTGAGATCTGGGTAAAATCAGACGATGATCGAGGGATTCCGCTATCAACCTGAGTTTCTTTTTGAGTTCAACAAAATCGTAAAGTATGCACTCTCTCGGCTCACCATATATTCTGACCCTTATGGCGTAATCATGACCGTGCAATCTGGAACATTTAGTGTGCCCCGGAATGAAATGCGATGCGGAAAATTTTATTCCAACCTTCCATCCATCTATCTCGAGCATCATAGCGTGTTCCTGTATGTGCCGATACTTTAAATATTTGTCTCAGAGATTGGATAGTATCTCATTCACTCTTTTTCTTCCCGCGGAAGATATGGATAAATCCTCCATCACATATCCTTTGAGTTTCAGGTCCTTGGTTATTTTTTCAATCTCTTCCGGCGAAAGAGAGAGCAGAAATCTCATAATTTTTCTATCCCGTATTCCGAGGTAAAGAAGCATCAAAACTCTGCAATGATCGTCGCTCTCCGAGATTTTCTTTCCCATAACAAATCTGTACATTATGGCCAGCAGCTTTGTATTCACATCGAAATCCGCGGCGATGAGGCTTATGAGTATGTGGCGTTTATCTCCGTATTCGCAATGTTTTATCTCAATTATATTTCCGCGGGACCAGCCCATGGGCGGCGAGATCAAAGGATATTTGTCTTTCTCGGATATTTCGACTATCTCAGAATACGGCACCGCGCTCACACGATCCATCTTTTTGAAAATTAATCTCTTATCCGTGAGGTACACGCGCCCGAGAACCCATTTTTTATCGTGATAATATGAGGAATCCCTCCCATAACCGAGTATGTAGTAAACCTGCGCCTGCGCAATGAGTTTTTCCATAATGCTTTTTACAAAGTATGCCGCATATATCAATTTTGCCATGTTAATACGCTCTGTGTAAAAACATAAATATTTATGATAATTTATACTTCAAAGAGGTGCAAAAAAAATGGCTCTGGATGAAAAAGATAATAAGGTGCTGATGCATTTCGTAATTCCCTATGACTGAAAAAGAACACTCAGAGGGCATTTCTGGATTTTTATTTTTACGATGGTTGTTTGGAGTTTCTTGGCTTATTTTCTGACCTTGGTGGCGGGAATAAATTATGTATGCTTAATTTTGGGCTATGTTATTATGATTGCCATTTACGTGTTAATCAGGTATACAACGGTGAAGTACGACAAAATTAAATCAAAGAGGGAAATCATCGTTTATCCAAACAAATTTGTTTATACTCAGGAGAATTACAAATTTGAAGTTCCATATCTCAAAACAATTAAATTGACAGTGAAATTGGGGATAAGGATGTCTATATGAATGGTTATTATGGGGTAAAAATAAACGGTTTCGATTCCTGGCAGTGGAGAGTTGACAGAAGCGTCATACCAAAAGATTTCGGATATAAAAGGTTCGTGGAGGAAAGGGTAATCCCATTCGCAAAGCTGATAATAAGGAGAATAAAAGAAGTGACTCCGAATCTGGTGGTGATCTGTAAGGATACGCGTAAAAAGTACCGATAAAAATCCTGATACTAAAATCCCCACAGTGCTGATGGTGCGGTTTTATATATGATGATTGAAATAATACCCGCACAGCAAAAATTTATTTACATAGGTCTGCATTTTAGTGCTCGTGGATAAAATCAAGACAGGCGTTTCAACACTCGATGCAATTCTTGACGGTGGTATAGAAAAGGGCTGCATAACGGAGATTTACGGAGAGGGGGGTAGCGGCAAGACCAACATCTGTCTTCAGACCGCGATAAATGTTGCCCGTGGCGGAGATTATGTCATATACATAGACACCGAAGGCGTTTCCATGGAAAGATTCAGGCAACTGGGCGGTACGGAGGAGATCGCAAAGAATATACTGTTCTACAGACCATATCGTTTTTCACAGCAGACGGAACTTATAGAGCGCGCGATAAAACTCGCCGAGCAGAAAAACAACATATCTTTAATAATCGTTGATTCTCTCACAGAATTTTACCGTGCAGAACAGGGCGTGGGCGAGGACACCTCAATAAAAAGACACAGCCTCGCCTGGCAACTCAGCATTCTTAGCACCGTGGCGCGCAGAAAAAATGTGGCTGTGCTGATAACCAATCAAGTGTATCAGGACACAGCAAGCGGAGAAATCAAACCCATCGGAGGTCATACGCTCCAGCACAATGCAAAGACGATAATATTTCTGAGAAAAATGGGTAACGGATTGCGGGAGGCCGTGCTTATCAAGCACCGTTCCCTCCCGGAGGGGCGCGTCGCGAGATTCGAAATCAAGCACGATGCCATAGTCGGCGTGGAGGAGGTGTAATTTTAAATGGGCGTAAACATCTCAGACATAATAAAATCACACGAAATAAAACTCGGAGATCTGAAAGGAAAAATCGTGGCTATAGATGCATACAATGCGCTCTATCAATTTTTGAGCATAATCCGACAGCCCGACGGTACGCCGCTGAGAGATTCGTTAGGACGCGTCACCTCGCATCTATCCGGTCTTCTCTACAGAACCGCGAATTTCATGGCGGAAGGTATCAAACCGGTGTATGTGTTCGATGGCAGGCCACCGGATTTGAAACTTCGCACCGTTGACGAGAGAATTAAAATAAGGCTCAAGGCAAAGGAAGAATGGCAGAAAGCGCTGGAGGAGGGGGATCTGGAACGCGCGCGTATGAAAGCCCAGCAAGCATCCCATCTCTCAAAGGATATGGTCGCCGAGGCGAAAAAGTTGCTTGATTTTATGGGCGTGCCGTATGTTCAGGCTCCAAGCGAGGGAGAGGCGCAGGCAGCGTACATGGCGAGAAAGGGAGATTGCTACGCATCCGCCTCGCAGGATTTTGATTCACTTCTTTTCGGCACTCCTCGCCTTGTGCGCAATATGGCCATAACTGGAAAGAGAAAACTCCCGAGGAAAAGAGTTTATGTTGATGTCAAGCCCGAAGAGATTTTACTCGAAGAGAACCTGAAATCTCTAGGCATATCTCGTGAGCAACTCGTAGATATCGGGATCCTGGTTGGCACGGATTATAATGATGGCATCAAGGGCATAGGCCCGAAAACAGCGCTCAAACTCATTAAAAAATACGGAACTCTCAAAGAAGTTATGAAAGCGAAAAACATAACCATCCCCGAATACGAGACCATAAGGGACATTTTTCTAAACCCACCGGTTACGGATGATTACGAACTGAACTGGCGCGATCTGGATGAGGATGGCCTCTTGTCATTTCTGTGCGAAGAGCACGATTTCTCCAGAGACCGCGTGATGACCGCCATCGAGAAGATGCGTAAATTCAGAAAATACAGGGAGCAGAGAAGTCTGGATGCGTGGTTCTGATGCGCAGACATTGAGGAAAAATTTTATAGAGCGAAGGTATTATGTAATGTGGTGATGTAAAATGGCAGTGGGGTTTGTGCTGATAAGCACCGCAC
>WAOZ01000003.1 GCA_015520975.1 DHVE2 group archaeon
TATGCGCGTGATCCGCGCTGGCGATTATCGCAATTTGCTCCTCACTATTCCGTGCAAAATCCCCCACGACTTCTCCCATTTTTATAAGCGCAGTTCGGCTTATTTCTCTGGCGGGCGTTATTATGATTATTTTTGCATTTCGCGGCATAAATTTCACAGGTATCAAAGTGCCCCAATCCATTTGCATGCAGGATGCTGGACCTTCCAGCGCGCCAAAATTCACAGCAACCACAGGAAGTTTCAACTTTTTAGCGCGTTCATATATATCATTGGCAATCTGAAAATTGCATTTTCTTTTCGCTCTGTATATTTTATTTCGGATTGCAAGCGTGCCACTTGTGTAATGTGTAACCACAACGCCGATATGATCTGGAATGCGTATGTTATGGGGTGTAAAAATAATCGCAGTGCTGATTTTCCGCATAGAGGCATATTCTTTTATTTTATCCAGACTTTTACGCAATCTCAGTTCTGCACCATTTTCTGGCACAAGCAGCTCCGCACCGTGAGGCATAACTGCTGCCATCGCAATCATACAGATTCAAGATATCATGATTATTGAAAAGTTTTATCTATAATTCCCCATTCACATACCCGTGGAAAGCGTTGATGAATGGATCAAAAAAATAGATTTCAAAACAACCGAGGAAATTAAAGTTCCTTCTCGCCTTATAGATCAGGTTATCGGGCAAGAGGAGGCTGTTGAAGTAGTTAAAAAGGCAGCACGCCAGAAAAGGCATGTCATACTTATAGGCGACCCTGGCACAGGTAAAAGCATGCTCGCGCAGAGTATGGTTGATTTTCTACCCAGTGAGGAACTGGAAGATATTCTCATATTCCCAAACGAAGACGATCCGAACAGACCGAAGGTCAGAACCGTTCCCGCTGGACAGGGGAAACTCATTGTAAAAAAGTACAGGGAGGAAGAAAAAAAGAAAAAGGAGTATGCAGATAGTGTAAGAAAGATGGGCATATTTGGCATAATATTAATGGGGCTTGTTTTCGCCATGTTCACAAATGATTATGGATTGTTTTTCTACGCACTTTTCCTTGCAATATTCATATCTCTGTTTACAACAGCAAATGTTAACAAGATGGCGAGTTCAAAGATCCCGAAACTTCTTGTGTCCCATAATCCCACCGATAAACCACCATTCGTTGATGCCACAGGTGCGCATGCTGGCGCATTACTTGGAGATGTGCGCCATGACCCGTTTCAGAGCGGGGGACTTGAAACTCCGCCGCATCTGCGCGTGGAAGCTGGTGCGATTCACAAGGCACACAAAGGTGTGCTTTTCATAGACGAGATAAACATGCTGAAGATTGAATCACAGCAGAGCCTTCTGACCGCCATGCAGGAAAAGAAATTCTCCATATCCGGCAGAAGCGAGCATTCTGCGGGTGCCATGGTGCATACCGAACCTGTACCCTGCGATTTCATACTTGTGGCTGCAGGAAACCTTGACGCACTGCAGGGCATGCATCCAGCACTTCGTTCAAGGATTCGTGGCTACGGATATGAGGTTTATATGAAATCTGTAATGGATGACACAGATGAGAACAGAAGAAAACTCATAAGATTTGTGGCTCAGGAAGTTAAAAAAGATGGGAAAATCCCGCATTTCACAAAAAGCGCCGTCGCAGAAATTATAAAAGAAGCTCAAAAACGTGCCGGGCGTAAAGGCAAACTCACGCTGAGATTGAGAGAGCTAGGCGGTTTAATAAGAGTGGCGGGCGATATAGCCCGTGAAAGCGGGGCAAAATATGTGGACACGGTGCATGTTCTGAAAGCAAAGAAGCTTTCCAGACCACTTGAACAGCAGGTCGCCGACAGATGGATCGAATACAAAAAAGATTACAGAACATTCCTCAACGAGGGATTTGCCGTGGGAATGGTTAACGGCCTCGCGGTATTCTCCGCAGGTAGCGGTATGGCAGAGTATTCGGGCATCGTGTTACCAATAATGGCAGAAGTCACTCCAGCCCAGTCCAAAGATCAGGGAAGAATGATCGCTACGGGCAAACTTGGAGAAATCGCAAAAGAAGCCGTGGAAAATGTTTCGGCCATAATAAAGAAATATTTCGGGAAGCATATCACAAATTACGATGTCCATATCCAATTCGTGGGCACATACGAAGGCGTTGAGGGTGATTCAGCAAGCATAAGCGTTGCCACGGCCGTTGTATCCGCGTTGGAGGGAATTCCTGTGGATCAATCCGTTGCAATGACCGGCTCGCTGAGCATACGGGGTCATGTGCTTCCTGTGGGTGGTGTGACCGCAAAAATAGAGGCCGCTATTGAAGGCGGGTTCAAAAAAGTTATCATACCTTATGCAAACCTCGGCGATGTGGTTCTGGACGAAGAGCATCAGGGTCGTATAGAAATAGTCCCTGTGAAAACCATTGCGGAAGTGCTGCATCACGCGCTCAAAGATTGTGACAAAAAGGAGACTTTGCTGAAAAAATTCGAAGATATGTCTCCCATGGGGTATGAAGAATGATCATAAAAGGATACAAAGGCACAGTATCTATAGGAGAAGCGAAAAAACTCTCCTCCAAGGGAGTGTTTGTGTTTAACGCAATGTGCGTTGGTGGAAAAGAGCATATCATTTACGCGTACCAAAAAGCTCGTGAGAGTTTCAGAAACGGTACATCTCTTTCGCGCTCTTTGCACATAGAAATTATGCTCTATCTAACCGGTAAACGCCAGATTCGTGAGGCGTTATCCTTATGCAGCGTTGCCGGTGCAGAGAGTATCGCAGCAATATCAGAGCACGATTTTAAGCTATCCCTTCATAGAGATGATTCCGTTCTGGATTGCTCTGAGGCAAAGTTAAATTTTTTAGGAATATCGATAAACCCCGATGTGGTTGATGGAAAAATCTGCGACTTGTTTTTGGAAAACTCTGCAATGCTGGAACTCGAAAAATAGAACATAGAAAGATAGAAATATTATGAGGCTAATAACGATCAAAGGCTCTCCCGCTTATGGAGGCGATGGGTTATGAAACCAAAAAATTATAAAAAAATGACCGTGGAAGAGGTTATTTCAGATATTAATACAAATCTGGAAACGGGGCTTGACACCTCGGAGGCAAAATCAAGGCTTGAAAGATACGGATATAACGAGATCCCCGAGAAAAAGGTTAACCCCATAATCAAGTTTTTCTCTTATTTCTGGGGCCCTATACCGTGGATGATCGAGATCGCTGCGCTGTTATCCGCGTTAATACAGCACTGGACCGATTTCATCATAATAATGATCCTGCTCATTTTGAACGGCGTCGTCGGTTTCTGGGAAGAGCATAAAGCGGAAAATGTGATAGAGTTTCTGAAAAAGAAAATGGCACTCAGAGCGCGGGTACTGCGCTCTGGTAAATGGAGCATCATAGAAGCGCGTGAGCTCGTTCCCGGAGATGTCGTTCGTATAAGAATGGGAGATATTGTTCCCGCGGATCTAAAACTCGTAGAGGGAGATTATGTAGTTGTCGACGAATCCGCATTGACAGGAGAATCATTGCCTGTGACAAAAAAGATGGGTGATGTGGTGTATTCCGGCTCGCTTATCAAAAAAGGTGAAATGACGGGTGTGGTTATTGCCACGGGATTAAACACTTATTTCGGCAAAACCGTGCAGCTTGTTGAGAGCGCAAAAACGGTCAGTTCGTTCCAGAAGATGGTCATAAAAATCGGCGATTATCTCATTTTCCTCGCACTGATACTCGTTGGATTGATATTTTTCGTCTCAATATACCGCCATGAAAGCATCCTCGACACACTGAGATTCAGCCTTGTGTTGACCATTGCCGCCATTCCAGCCGCTATGCCCGCGGTGCTGTCCATTACGATGGCCATAGGAGCGCTGAACCTGGCCAAAAAACAGGCAATAGTCACCAAACTCGTTTCCATAGAAGAACTCGCCGGCGTGGATGTGCTGTGCTCAGATAAAACGGGCACGCTCACAAAAAACAAACTAACAGTTGGCAAACCCATTGTTTTTGGAGAGTTTAAGGAGGAAGATGCCATTCTTTACGGAGCGTTAGCTTCAAGAGAGGAGGACAAAGATGCAATCGACCTCGCCATCCTTGGAGTGCTTACCAGATATAAACTCGAAGATAAGGTGAAAAGATACAGGCAGGTGAAGTTCAGACCTTTCGATCCAGTGATAAAAAGAACGGAGGCTCTTATAGAAGCCGAAAACGGTGAAACTTTTAAAGTTGCCAAAGGCGCACCGCATATTATTCTGGATTTATGCAAAGCAAATGATGCGCTAAGGACGAAGGCTCTCAAACTGGTGGATAACATGGCAGCCGAAGGTTTCCGCGCCCTCGGCGTGGCCGTGGCAAAAGACGATGATTGGAAATTCGTGGGAATTCTGCCGCTTTTCGATCCGCCGCGTGATGATGCTCCCTATGCCGTCAAAACCATAAAATCGCTGGGCGTGAAAATAAAAATGATCACCGGTGACCATGCCGCAATTGCCAGACACATAGCATCAATGCTGGGAATCGGAAAGAATATCGTATCAATGAGCGAACTATTGAAGAAAAAAAGTGCGTCTGAGATTGAAAGATATGTAGAAGAAGCCGATGGCTTCGCTGAGGTGTTCCCTGAGCACAAATACACCATTGTGGATACCCTTCAGAAACGGGGGCACCTTGTGGCTATGACGGGAGACGGCGTGAATGATGCGCCGGCGCTTAAAAAGGCAGACTGCGGCATCGCGGTTGCAGGTGCCACAGACGCAGCCAGAGCCGCGGCATCGGTTGTGCTTTTACAGCCGGGACTCTCTGTGATAGCAGACGCCATCAAGGAGGCGAGAAAGATTTTCCAGAGAATGGAGAGCTATGTGATTTACAGAATAACCGAGACCATAAGGGTGCTGTTTTTCATAGTTTTCTCCATACTGGTGTTCAATTTTTATCCTATCAACGCGCTTATGATTGTGCTTCTCGCACTTTTCAACGACGCACCGATACTTGCGATTGCGTACGATAATGTCGTCACTCCAAATGAGCCATCACGATGGAACACGCACAAAGTATTATTCATATCATCGCTTCTCGGCGTTGTGGGCGTCATAAGCTCTTTCACACTGTTCTATATCGCCGAAGAAGTATTACATCTGAGAGCGGCTCAGATGCAGTCGTTCATATTCCTCAAACTTGCAGTTGCGGGACATCTGACCATATTTGTAACCCGTGCCCGAGGACATCTGTGGGAGAAACCCTATCCCGGAAAATTGCTGTTCTGGGCTGCAGTCATCACAAAGGTACTGGCAACACTTATTGTAGTTTACGGCATACTGGTTGCACCCATTGGCTGGAGCCTTGCAGCGCTGGTATGGGTATACGCGATTCTGTGGATGTTCATAATTGACGAGATAAAAGTTGCAGCCCTCAAGCACCATTCTTAAATCGTTTTTCCATATATTTTTTCGATTTCTTTTTTGAATTTTTCCAGCGTGCCCTGTTCTATTTCCTCCCTTATGCGCGCCATAAATTCTTGCATAAAACAGACATTATGCAAACTCAAAAGACTCATTCCAAGTATTTCCTTTTCACGGAGAAGATGATGGATATAACTCCTCGTGAATGTGCGGCATGTGTAGCAGTTGCAATCCTCATCCACCGCCCGCGTATCATCTCTGTATACACTCTTAGCCAAATTCAATCTTCCATTCCAAGTGAATGCGGTTCCGTGTCTTCCGTTCCGTGTTGGAAAAGCTGAATCGAAAATATCCACCCCGCGCGTAACAGCGTTTATGATTTCAAGGGGCGAACCCACACCCATAAGATACCTGGGTTTATCAAAGGGCAATATACCATTCGTTATTTCAAGCATCCTGTTCATCATCCACTCTGGCTCTCCTATTGAGAGTCCGCCAATGCCGTATCCATCAAAATCCATCTCAGCCAGTTCTGAAGCGCTTTTCTTACGCAAATTCTCGTAAACGCTGCCCTGCACTATGCCAAAAATCATTTGCCCACGCTCCTTTTTTTCGGAGAATCTCCGCGCCCATTTGGTTGTCAGCAATACCGCATTTTTCGCAGTTTCGTAATCCACAGGATATGGCGGACAGAAATCAAGCATCATCGCCACATCGCTTCCGAGTTGTGCCTGCACCTTTCTGCTGCGCTCCGGCGTGAAAAAATGCTTTCTGCCATCGTAAGGGGAACGAAAGAGTATTCCCTCCGATGTGATTTTTTCCAGAAATCCCTCCCTTATCATCTGGAACCCGCCGCTGTCCGTGAAAATAATACCCCCAAATTTCATAAAATCGTGTAAACCACCATGTTTATATATTATCTCCGTTCCGGGTCTGAAAAAGAGATGCAACGAATTGGATATTATCGCTTTAACACCGCATTCATATAAATCTCTGGGCGTGAGCGTTTTAACCGTTGCCTTCGTTGCCACGGGCATAAAAAAAGGCGTGCGTATCTCGCCGTGAGCAGTTCTGAATACTCCCGTGCGTGCACCCTGATGCTCCGTCTGCACTCTGAACATATGCGCATGATTTGAAGTCATTATAAAATGATTTTGGACTCCTCGCACATTCACGCAAAATATTATCAAAGAGATTTCCATTCGAACAAACATGTTCAATCCCATAGTTATCGAAGATGCAGGCTTGAATACAAAAA
>WAOZ01000004.1 GCA_015520975.1 DHVE2 group archaeon
TATGTGATTGACCATGCAGAGAAAAGTGAGGCAGGAGTTTATTTTCCGTATGGCATTCCTGCGGGGAAATACACTGTGAGTTATGTTTTTCGTCTGAAACCTGCTCTTGATTACGATGGACATAATTACGGATTCACAATTTCCTTAGTCAGAAGCCATAGCACTTACGAAAATGTAAATATATACCTACCTGGCAATTTCACGGTTTTTAATTCACCGTATCTGGAAAAGACAAAAATAAATGGATGGTGGAAAATAAGCGGGAAATCCATAGTGGATTTCCCCCTTGAACTAACTTTAATTTTCCAAAATGGTAAGGCTTTTTCGCATTATGCGATCCAGCCAGTGAGCGAAAATCTTATAAATATCGCTCAGCGGAACAGTTTCCATGAAGAGATCATATACTGGGGCTTCTATTATTTGATGCTTGAAGGATACCTCGCTATAATTGCAATCCCAATAATCTATACAGTAATTTACTTGGCATACGGTAAGGAAAAAAGCTCGACGCAATTCTATTTCACAGAAGAAGACATATATGCCCCACCCGCCGAACGAGATCCTCTCACTGTGAATTTCATTTTCAGATACGAGACTACTGGTATTGATTATAAAAGCGTTCTTCCAGCAACTTTGATTTATTTCAAAAGGAAAGGTATTATTGATATAAGTGAGGATGGAACGAAAATATACTTGAAGAAAGATGATCCATCTATTGATTTGGGACCATATTATCAGATTGTATTCTATTTTATCAAAAACCACTCCAAAGATGGTGTTCTTGATCTGAAAGCTACAAAAGATTGGATTGAAAAATCATTTCATTTGCATGATTCCGGTGAATTCACCTCATATGTAAGTGCCTGCGCTGAGTTGTACCTTGATCCTGATGAGGCAGATAAGATACAGGAAAAATTCATCTATATCCCATCCAAAAAAGTTTACAGAATTGCATATGTGGGACTGATTCTTATGGGCGCATCCTTATTGTTGGGGTTGTTATTTGCAATAAGATATTATACCCTCTGGACCACCGCATCCGTGCTGTACCTTATTATGACAATACAATCACTTTTAACGCTTTTATATCCAGATGTAATAGGCAGATGGAAAGACGACTATTATCAGGAAAAACTTAAATGGGACAAATTCAGAGAATTTTTAAAGGATGAGAAAAGGCTCAAAGAAGCATACCAATCATTCAGGGATTACTATGAAGATTGGCTTATGTACGGCTACGCGTTGGGTGTCGGTAAAAAGGTGACCAAAGCACTTTCATCATCTGAAATAGATTTTCCCTTGGCAAAAACATTCCAATCAATGACACCATATCTGACCCCCGTTTTTTTCGCGCAGACCACTGCATCCGGGAGTTCCGTTGCAGGTGGTGCAGGGGGATTCGGCGGTGGTGGTGCCGGGGCAAGATGAGTCCAGATCCTTATCACAGCTTTAATATGATACGCTCTGAAATAATATAAACGAAAGTTTTTTATGCGATAACATATACATAACACCGTTAGATATATACCATCGTTAGGTGATACGATGGAGTATGTGAGAGAGAAGATTAAAAGAGAGATGCGCTCAGGAGTTTATACTCTTCTAATACTGAAAGCTGTAGATGACATTGGAGAGAGTTACGGTTACGAAATAGTCAAATATCTGGATAAGAAAACGCACGGAAAAATAAAGATCAAAGATGCCACCGTTTATCCTGTTCTGAGATACCTTTCCCGAAAAAAGATTATGGAAAGTTTCTGGACCGATCCGTCTATGGGTGTACCCAGAAAATACTATCGTTTAACGCCAGAAGGAAAGAAGCTTTTGAAAGAACTGATAAGAGATTACAGAGAGCTCACTTCGGCAGTTGATATGGTTTTGGGAGGCGGTGAGAAATGTTGACTCTCATATGGGTCGTTATAGTGGCAATTTATCTGGTAATGGCCGTGCTTCAATACACCGTTGCTCCAAAAATAGGACCCAATCCATACTTCGGGCTCAAGATTGGTTACACGCTTTCAAGCAAGGAAGTTTGGGTCAAAGCAAACAAAAAAGTTGGATACCTTATGATACTCCACGGTATTGCGTTGATACCCTTTTCAGTAATCGCGGGCGACAATGTCCTGCTTTTCCTCCTACCATTTTTGGTACCTTTAATCGCCATATCCATTTACGGAATCTGGTACTCTGCAAGGCTTCTGGAAACTATCGAAAAATCGGGACCGTATTCAACAGTGCCCATTAAACCCATAAAGCTCAGTCTTCCATGGAAAATCTCACCGCTGCTCCTTGTTTTAATAACTGCAACGTTCATCTGGTTCACATACCAGTCTCTTCCGAATGTTGTTGCGGTGCATTTTGATTCTTCAGGAAATCCAAATGGATGGAGCACACGGGAAACCCTAGTTCAGCTGTATTTCGTATATCTTGCAACATTCACGGCCGTGGCATATCTTCTGATTTACGCGGGCGAGAAACATCCACTGCTCGTTCATTCTGGAATGGTGAGGATCGGCAGAGACGGATTTCTGAAAGCGGGAATACTCGGCTTCGATGTCGCAATTTTCATACTGTTCGTAGCGTATGTATGGATCTGGGGCTACGCGAATTCGGTGCTTGTCCCTGCATACATAACATATATGATCACTCTGACCTTGGCAATGCCGCTTATACCCATTGGATATCTCATATACAGATGGAGAATTTATATCAATAAAGGTTCAAGAGGTGAGGAAAATGGTGAATAAATTAAAGATGCTGAAAATTATCGGTATCGTAGTTATAATCATAGGAGGCATATGTATAGCAACTAGTATCGGATTGGCAGCTGGTGGTTTGCACAGGGTATATCTACCCAAAAATTCGTCGAGCGAGATCAATATCACCATCAGCGAAAAGGGCAAATATATGCTCATCGTAGAAAGCGAAAATCATGAAGATTTCAATTTTACGCTATACTCACCCAATGACACATTGTTATACACATCCTCCGGCGATGATTATTATATGTATATCCTCAACGCGACTAGCACGGGCAATTACCGTGTCCATCTCGAAAATCCCTCGGATAAAGAGACATATGTCGATGTGGTGCTGAAAAATGTATGGATTCTGAACATCATAGTTGCACTTATTGTCGGAGGTACAGTCACCGTCATCATAGGATTGATTTGTCTCGGAATATATCGTTATTATAATAAAAAAATCATGAAGAAAGGTGATGAATATGGAAATAGTGGTGAAATCTCTTAGTAAAAAATACAGCAATTTTCTGGCGCTGGATGATGTGAGCTTCGCAATAAGTGGCAAAAAGTGCGTTGGATACCTAGGGCCTAATGGAGCCGGTAAAACCACGACCCTGAAACTGCTCACGCATCTGCTTTTTCCGACCAAAGGAGACGCGGAGATAAACGGTTACTCGGTCACTAAGGAATACACAAAAGCTCTCAAGCATGTGGGCGCGCTGGTTGAAAACCCGAATTTTTATCCTTATCTGACACCGCGCGAACTGCTTTCACAAATATGCCATCTTCGAGAGATCAATAAAAGAGACATTGACCATGTACTTGAACTGGTCGGAATGGATGAATGGAAAAATAAGAAGGTTGGCAAATTTTCAAAAGGTATGAAGCAGAGAATTGCGCTTGCCGTGGCGCTCATAGGCAATCCGGACATACTCATTCTTGATGAGCCCACCACGGGTATGGATCCGCAGGGAATGGCAGAGGTCAGACAGCTCATTAAAAAGTTGAAAAAGGAGCACCTCATCTTCATGAGTTCTCATTTATTGTCGGAAGTGCAGGATGTTTGCGATGAAGTGATTATGCTCAATAGAGGCAAAATGCTCCTTCACGATAAGATAACCGTGATTAACAGAAAATTTGTGGATAAGGTTGTGATTGTTGAGTTCGCAGATACCATAGATAAAGCGAAATTCCCTGAGTCCAGATATATCAAAGAAATTGAAATGATTGATGAGCATCGCATTCGAATTTCAATCTCCGGCGGTCTGGATGCTCAGGCGGAAGTGCTAAAATCTCTAATAAGCGCTGGGTACCGTGTGGTTTCGTATAAACCTGAATCGATTGCCATAGAACGCGCGTATATGAAACTCATAGGAGGTGATGGTAATGAATGAGTTCCAGAAGATGCTTGTTATATTCAGATATCAGTTCAGAAACTACATCAGAGGCAAAAGAATTCTCATCATGTTTCTGATAACATTTCTAATGGCTCTGATCCTCGGACTGGTAATGATTTTTTCCGTGGATACCTCCGCACTTTCGTCCCTCGAGTTTGCAAAGATGTGGCTGGCACCGATTTCATTTCTGACTGTTCTTGCAGCGATATTTTTTGCGGGCGATGCCATTTCTGGCGAGTTCCATACAGGCACAGCATATTACCTGTTGCCAAATCCTGTGCGCAGAGAATCCATATTTTTCGGTAAATACCTCGCATCTTTTCTTGCGGCGCTGATAGGAATTGGACTTTACTGGTGCGTGTCCTTCGGTGCAATACTTTATCTCTACGGCACAATCAAAATAGAGATTCTGGAATCGCTCGGGCTGAATGTGCTGTATCTCGCAAGCATAATCGCACTGACATATTTCTTTTCATCATTGTTCAAAAACTCAACGGTATCCATAGTGATGACATTCATAATTTATCTGTTCGTTTTCAGCATCGTGGATTCCATAGCAGTATTTTCAGGATTTGAACCATGGTACTCCATTACCTATGCATCGCAGGTGATAACGCTGGTTCTGACACCGAACTACCAGCACATCGTTAAAATATCGCGCGGCAAAATGGTATTCTACTCATTCCAGCCGTACATCTGGGAAGGCGTCGTTATAATGGTTGCGTATCTCATCATCTCCACAGTGATATCCCTTCTGCTTTTCGTCCGAAAAGAAGTGACATGAATTTTCACCTGTTTTCTACTTTGAAACTTTTCTTTTTCGATCATAAAAACAATTATGGTAGATATGTAGCTATAATAATCAAGATTATCCTTGGAGCGTATCTAAATCAAAATTCTGTACAAAGGATTGTGAGATTGTAATTTTAAAGTTTGCCGAAATCACAACGGTAAAACTGTGCATTATACGGCTATTGTGAAACACCTTATAACAGATACGAAGTACCAAAATAGGATTGCCTCGCAACATAGATAGTATTCGCGGATGGCTCCGTTGCGACCAAGGAGGTGAGCTGATGGGAAAAACAATTATTTAAGAAGCTCTCTCCGATACCTCCAGGCTGTGTAAATGGAGATCGCCGCGACTGCTGATAGCGCCGCCATGGCAATGTAATAAACGGCATATCCTGAATCTCCATTCCAGTACACATAGGTATTCTGCGACCCCGCTATATCCACCGCATCCTTTAAAAGAAGAGCTGTGTAATTATCCGCTGAGAAGATGTCTATATATACAACGCGCACTCCTGTTTCCGCCGATAACTCCGTGGCTATTTCTCCCGCTTTTGTGTTCTCCATACCTTCCGCGTTTATTATGGCGCATATCTCTCCACGCTGAATTTCAGATTTGAACTCAGATAACTCCGATGATGAAACAAACTGCTCAGGGCCCTTCAATATGACACCCGCGACACTTACATTCATAGCCTTAACCACATAGAAAACACCGGGTACAACGAGCAGCACCTTTTTCTCCGTAATGCCAGAATTATACGCTATTTCATGCATAATATCAACCGTACGGTTCAACTCCGATAGGAAAGAAGCATATCGATTTTCAAAATACGATTTTTCTGAAGGAAGCATTATAATCAGTTTATTTTTTACGGCTTTCGCTATACCCATAGCGTTTTCCGGATAGAGCCAGTATCCGTGAATGTTCTTATCAAAGTTTCCAAGGGGCATAAGCGTGGGATTGTAATCATCCATATCCAGAAAATTTCCAGCGGGCAGTTTTTCTTTTATCTGCGCGTCTATAGAGAAAAATTCACTGCTCGCCAGAATTACAAGGTCCGCCGAATTCAGCTTGAGTATATCATCATAGGTTAGGGAGTAAGAGTGTATATCCATACCCTGCGGCACGATATAGTCAGTATCAACATACTGTCCACCGATATCCTTAGCGATGGTGGCAAATATTTCCAGAGTAGAAACTATCTTTATCTGCGGCGTTTCACCGCTCACCGGCACGACGGCCCAGAGTGCAGATAGCAAAACAAGCGCGATAACTGTAACGGTGATGCTTTTCATATGGTTAGGTTATACCTAACGAAATATAAGATTTTTGTCCTGATTTAAAAAACGCAGCATGTATTTTTCACGACCACCTCTATCCCCTTATTTTTCGCGTGCTGAACAGTCTTCGGAGATGGTAGAACTACACCCCTGAATCCAAGATCAACGGCAAATTGCTCTATGTCGATAAGATTTCTGGGTCGCATGCATCCTAGAATGATTTTATTCGGAGATATTTTTGATGCAGCATATTTCATTATATCCTCCACTTCTTCAACTCGAATCGATACATTTTCCATTGGTGTACCTCTGGTGGGGATCAGAACGAGCAACACCAGCGATGAAAAATTTTTGAGTTTCGATATGAACTTAATCGCTTTTCTCTCTCCTATTATTTTTCCAAAATGCAATCCTATTATTATGTGTGGCGAATACACGAGTCTGCTTCTATCCAGCAGTTCAAGAGCTTTGAAGTAATCAGATACCCCCTTATCAAGATGAAAAATTTCGCTAACGGTTTCATCCGCACCAACAACATCAAAGGATATGTGATCCGGGCTCATCTCTTTAAGATACTCAATATCTTCATCATCTATAAGGCCCGTATGTATATTGACAAGCAAATCCGTGTTCTCCTTGATCCATCTCACCGCCACGGCATAATCTGCGAGGGGAACCTTTCCATTTTTCAGAGAGCCGCCGCTTAAAAGGAATCCGTTAATTTTATTGCGATTTTTAATGACAAAATCAATAAGTTCTTCCGGCGTGCGTATGTGTATCATATGCGAGAGATACTTCCCATAACAATGCTCGCATCTCAACTCGCAGTAATTGCCGGTCACAGAGATTGATGGAAATGTCCTGCCGGGATAGTATGCATACATCGTAAATCTGTGTAAATGCTTATTGTTGAAATAGTTATTTATACAGCAATTGCCGAATCCCTATTTTGCCAAAAATTATTTATGAAACGGCTGTTTAGTAATAGTAATGGGAAGAAAATACAGAGCTTCCCAGTTGCCATCCGTTCAGAGGGCGTACGTGCCCTATGTCCTTATTCCTCTCTGGCAGATGAAACTCAGAGAGAGATACGGAATTGAGGTTGATAGGGACATAGCAAGGATTCTCGTGGAGGCGAGATACAGCGAAACAACATGGAAATGGCAGCGTGCTTTGAAGAAACTTGTCAGCGAGTTGAGTAAAAAGGGACTTTCAAGGGATCATGCCGTATCCCTTGCAAGGGCACTTGTCAAAGCAGTTGGTGGCCAATGAAGAAAAGATCGCTTGAAATTCAACTCCAGCGTTTGGATGGTTTCAGCGCACCTAAACCATTTCTGGAGCAGTATCTGACTCCGGCACGCATCGCGGCTGATATTCTTTTCACAGCGTACTCTCTCGGAGATCTCCACGGTAAAATAATCGCGGATCTGGGCGCGGGTACCGGAATATTCTCAATCGGTGCTTGCATTCTTGGAGCAAAGAGCGTTTACGCTGTAGAGATTGACGAAGATGCCGTGAAAATTTTGAACTCTAATATCAAAAAAAATGGATGCGAAAATCACATAAAAGTGTATCCAGTATGCGTAAGCGAATTCGATGTAAAGGTGAATACGGTGATTCAGAATCCGCCGTTCGGTTCTCAAAGAAAACACGCCGATTTACCGTTCCTTGAAAAATCGGTGGAAGTGGGGAATGTTGTTTACACCATACAC
>WAOZ01000005.1 GCA_015520975.1 DHVE2 group archaeon
AAGTATGTCGCTGAAACCGTGGATACGGAGGAGGTATGAGTACTTACTTGAAAACTTCGGTGAGGAGGAGTTTGGCCGTGAAGAGGCCTATGCAGTTCTAAAAGAAAAATTCGGCGATGAGATTGAAGAAGTATCACGCATTCTTTCAGACATAAAAAAGGAGGGGCTTATTTTCAGAGGCTGGTTCAAAAAAGAGATGTGGTCAAAAATGTGAGAGAAATGGTCAGAAAAAAGATCCTGCTTTATATGGTCTCTCACAATGCGTACGACGGCGATAAACTGAACGCGATAGTGGATGAGATTATGAAGCTTCTGCCTTTGCTGGAGGCGGATAAATGAAAATTATCTGGAGAAATGTGAAGTATCCCCGCATTGATTTAAGAGACGGTGATGTGGTCGTTATCGCACCACCCGGCACTGATATTCAGATGCTTTTAGAAAAGAAAAAAGGCTGGATAGATAAAAATCTCAGGCTGGTGAAAGAGCTTAAAAGAAAGGCCGAAGAAGATATAGTAAAACACGGTATCCGAATTCTGGATAGATATATGGATATGCGTCACAACTGCAAAAATCCGGGAATCCACGGAAACACGGTATATATTTGCAAAAAGCGAAATGATCTTCTGAAAAGACAACTTAAAAACATGCTCAGGGAAGATTTGAATGCGCGGGTTATGAAATTCAGCAAGATTCTGGAGATTGAGCCGAACAGAATATACATCCGTGAACAAAAAACAAAATGGGGAAGCTGCTCTTCATTGGGAAATCTCAGCTTCAATCTTCTGCTTGTGTTTCTTCCTGAGCATTTCCGGGACTATGTGGTGGCGCATGAAATAACGCATTTACTGTACAGAAACCATGGGAAAAAATTTAAAGAAACGCTGTCACGCTTAAATGTGCGAATTCCTACTAAAGATGATATTCTGTTTATGTGGTATTATTCAACGCTATGTGCTCAAAAACTGTACATTAAAAAATAAAACGGCTCACAGTGTCAATGTGCCCATGTACTCGAGTATTGCCAGCAGCATACCCATTACCACTATCACCTGTGGGAAAGATGAGATGAAAATCAATTTCCTGAATCCCTCGTCCAGTCCGATGTTCTCCTCTTCGAAGCTTATCAGAATATTCCTCACAACCAGTCCGTAAACAATCCCACCAATGAATGCGGCGATGCACATTATTTCAATCCCGATCAGGAATGCATGCGGAGAAACGGGAAGACCGTTCCAGTTGTTTGCCGTATATGCAATATATCCGCGTAGGTACATCACGAGTATAAAAATACCCCCGTTTTCTGACGAGGTATTGATAACCAGAGCCTTACCCTGAACCTTCGGATTTTTCTTCACTTCACGAAGTAATTCGGGAAACATAATTGCGCGTCCGAGATTCCCACCGAGCACGCCGATGGAGAAAAAGAAGATCACAGTGCCCAGATAGTCGGGTGGTATGATTTTCAAACCTATTACATATGCCAAGATAACATAAGTTGCGGACGGAAATCCCATAACGGCAAAAACAATGTACTTCTGAGTCAAACCCATCTCTTTCTGCGTGATCAGGAACACCAGAAACGCGGATACATACGCTATCACAATCCCGCCCAGTGCAAGTATCATAAACGATAATCAAAATTATAGATAAAAATTTTACCTTACTGTGTATATACCCTTCGCTGGCAATCATATTTAAAAGCCATTCATGGAACATGGAGACAGCATAAACATTAAAATACAGAAATATCTTTCACTGAATCGGGCCGGGGTTGCCGAGAGGTAAGGCGCCAGCCTGGAGAGCTGGTTCCCGATTTAGGGAGCGTGGGTTCAAATCCCACCCCCGGCGCCTATAAGTATATTCATTTCAACGCCTTTATTATTTTCTTTACCCTTCTATTTCTGGGATTTGCTTTTTCGTATTCCTCGGCCAATTGCAATACTTCTCTCTCTTTCCCTACTTCCTTGGCTACTCTCGCCAAGATTTCGAGGGAAAACACGCCCTTGGTTCTTTCGTGAATTTTCTTGATTATTTCATATTTTAACTCCGGTTTCATATCAGCCATCATAGCGGGTATGAATGCCCCGTGTTCCTCGTCACCTAAATCAAGGCGCAAGTCCATTTCAATAAAACTCCACATATCATTGAGCTTTCCTTCTCGATATTTCACATAGGCCATTGCACCTAAAAAGCTAGGATCACTTGGGGAATTCCATTTCTCCAAGCATCCCTTCAGCTTTCTGTAATCTGCATCAGCCATTTGGAACCCTGAGTTGAAGTATCTGATTATTATTTCCTCCACACACTCTTTAGGGCTCTTCTCCTTTCTAAACAACCCACACATAACAAAGGATATTTATCAGAAGTTTTTAATCTTTGCTCTTTCCATCTCCGACGTTTTTTGTAATTAATCATATAAGGAGCGTGGGTTCACGAGCATCGGCAGATGCGAGCAAGCCCTCCGTGGAGGGCGCCGAATCCCACCCCCGGCGCTCACTTTTTAGCAATGACTATCAGTCGAGGAGCGTAAAGCGAATATGGTGAGCCATCGTAGTCTCCGTAAATCTTAATGACCTCCAACTCTATTTTATCTACCATCTGGATAATTTAGTGGAGAGAGTAAAGCCGCATGCGGTAATGGAACTCTCTCTCATTGTTTTTCACCGTGAGCGTTAAAACACTCGTTTCCGGATCGAATGAATATCGCAATAAAAAAGTTTATCGTTCTCTCTGACAACTATCTCGGGTTTCCATTCATACAATATAACATAGTTTTTGCTGATAAGATAATCTCTGTTTCGTAAATCCAGTATCAGCAAGCCGCCATCGTTCAAAAAATCAGAGAAACGCGAAAGAACTTTGAAATTCGTTTCCTCATCAAAGTATCCGAAGCTGCCGTACCAGTTCAGCACCACATCAAATTTTTCATCAAGCTCCCCAGTTCTCATATCTTCAACGATGAATTTTCCGCTCATAGGAGTTTTGCTCCTGGCTTTTTCAATGTATTTTAGAGAAATATCCACTCCCGTTACATTGTATCCTTTTTCGATTAAACCCGCACTTATGCGGCCATCTCCGCATGGGATATCAAGTACAGTTTTTGCATTCTTCAAAAAGGATAATGCCATCTATAAAATCAATATGTTTTGGAGTTTCTTCATAAACTGATTTGGGCACGGTTAACAGATCAAACAGTAAGTCTCCATGCTTCACATAAACATCCACGAACCAATCATCATCTGAGTTCATAAATTAAAGATGTTTTGATTGCTAAAAAATATTTCTTTTGCCTCATTAGAGATATTCTTCAAGACCCCTGATCCACACTCAAAAAACGAAAATTTTAAAATCATGTATCCAATACGCCCCTTGGACGGGGCCGTAGCTTAGCTAGGTAGAGCGACGGGCTCATAACCCGTCGGTCGCCGGTTCAAATCCGGCCGGCCCCATGCCCGATATTGAATGTTATCAAAATGGGCCAGTAGCTTAGCCAGGTAGAGCGCGGGACTCTTAATCCCGTGGTCGGGGGTTCGAATCCCTCCTGGCCCGCTTTTCTTGTGACTGGGGTGGCATGGTTTAGTTACTCTGCCCTTTTTGGAAACTTTGTGTTTTTTAGATTTCATTGCGCCTCGCCCTTTAACTTCTTTATATACTCGTGACCCAAAGGTTTCCACGGCCCGAAACTTTTGTCTCGTTTTTGTATCTCATCTAAGCTCCATTCCATGTTGAGACGCCGTATATATCTCTGGGTTGTTTTGAGATGTTTGTGTCCCAAAAGCCTTCTTATTGTTTCCAAATCAACCCTTTCCTTAAGCCAACTGATGGCTCTCCAATGTCTTGCAGCATGCGCATGGAATTGTGGTATTCCCGCCATTTTACCTGCATCCTTGCATATCTTCCTAGCATAAGGCTGAGTTAATCTTCCCCTTGGTGTTGTGAAAACTGCGTTTGGGTCTGTCCTCAATCTGTACTTATCTTTGTACTCTATCAACATTGCCATAACCTTTGGATGCACTGGTACGACTCTCTTCTTTCCACCTTTCCCGCATCTTATTGTTACCTTGGGCATATTTGGATTGGACAAATCAAAATCATTCCAATTCAAACTTACAGCCTCGTTAATCCGTATGCCCGTGGAAAAGAGAAGATGGAGTAATGCCCTATTCCTAGCATCTATATCTGGTCTAGTCCATCTCACCGACAGTATCTTTCTCATCTCTTCGTCTGTAGGTACATAGAAGTATTCGTCATCGCTTTCTGTATGCTTGAAGTATTTTAGTTTCTCTTCAAATCCTCTAAACTCTAGATATCTGTTGAGGTATTTTACCCAGTTGTTTATGGTTATTATCGGTTTTCCAGATGTTCTCTTTTCATAAAGCTTGTCGGTTATTTCCTCCAATGTTGCCATATCCAAGTCAATTCCCAGCTGTTCCTCTATGAATTCCACATAGCTCATTGTCTGGTTTATTGTAGATACCGAGTATCTGTCGCTATGCCCAAGCTCGTGAAGAAGTACCTTTTGAATGAATGCCACAACTACATTTTCCATGTCTTTCTCTTCTAAATATGGAATAAATGCCAGAAGTTGCCTGTATATGGCCTCTAAATACCCTACGCTGAACTCATGAATGAAAATTCCATAGATTATCTGTTTCTTTCCCTTAATTTCCTCTTCTCCCTGAGCAATCTCTGCCATACTGAACGGATGTCTTTTCTCGGTAGTAAAAACAATGGCAGTATCTGGAGGAATGGTCAAAGATTTTAGAGCTTTAGCCACATATTTTTCATGTCTGTATGCTGGCCTATCTCCCTTTAGCCACCTAACCTTCCCAAGATATGGCACCAGCTCTTTAGTCGTTATTCCGAATATCCTATCTCTTTTTTCCATACCTATTCATCTCCGCAATCTCTTCCCACATCTCCTTCTCCACGATGTTATATCTTCGTATAATCTTTGTTTTGTATTTCTCCAAATCAAGAATTTTACTGGCGTCTTTGGTGTTTCTGATTATCCTCTCAATTTTTATCACATGGGCATTCTTCCCCACAGGCTCATCTAATCTCTTAAAGAGCAATATCTTCAGTGCCTCTAGCTGAGATGGTTTGATATACAGCCGTGAAGGTATTTGAGAAACCTGAAAAATATGGAGGTGGGGGGGTAAGCGGAATGTGTATGATACGCATAGATGGTGATTATGTTATCCTTTCCCGTGAGTTTCTCAAATTCGTATAGCACATCCATGTATATTCCCACTAGCTGAGGAAGCGAGTATTTTCGTTCTATGGGTACAAATACTGTGTGCCTCATTATCCCAGTGGCATCCCAAATTTCAAAAATTTTCTCCACTGAAGGCTCCAAAGACCTTCGTGATTTGTCAGGGAGAGGATAAGATGCTCCTCCGATGGTGTAGAGCAAGGGAGAATATCTTTTATTGTCCACCAAGTGCCTGTTTTTCATGTATTTTATCCACTTGGTGGCATCATCTCCCTTGCGTTTAACGGCCACCATTGTTCGGAGGAGCATCTAATAAATGTAAAGAGTGGTTACATATAAGGGGTAGCTACCATAATTAGTAAAATTAGAAATCCCAAGTGCATAGGTCTTTTGCATAATTAGAGAAATTAGTTAGTTAAATTATGATTGGTCAAAGTTTTTTCAGAGTTAATGATGAGTTTTACGCATCAAAAATGCATCTTGTGCCATAATTATTATAATTTTCCCAGTGCTCTGTGTTCCCAGTACTGCAACTCAAAATTTTTATACCACCACGGTATTATACCTCTGTGGTATAAATGAAGTTCTACGACAGGGAGAAGGAGATGGAGATACTCCGAAGGACCACGAGGGTGGCAATCATAGGGCGCAGGAGAGTAGGGAAGACGCGGCTGGTAGAGGAGACTCTGAAGCCCATCACACTCTTCATCCCTTCCGAGAAAAATGAGGCACTCATTTGCAGGGACTGGATAAAGGAGATAAAGAAAAGGAGATACATCCCAGAGAGTTTGAGCACGATGAGGGACATTGTGGAGTTCCTGATGGAAGAAAATGAGGTAATATTCATAGACGAACTCCAGAATGCTATGAAAATCAATCCTTCTTTTCTGTCAGATTTGCAGAGGCTGATAGATTCCCACAGAAATGCAAAACTTGTGGTGACTGGCTCCCTCATAAGCATGTCAAAGAAGATGGTTGAGGATTACCGCAGCCCTCTGTATGGAAGGTTTGATTACACCATAA
>WAOZ01000006.1 GCA_015520975.1 DHVE2 group archaeon
CTTAATAACATTGGTATTGCATACTATAATAAAAAGGATTATTATACAGCCATAAGATTTTTAACTTCAGCATTGTTTTTAGCGAAAGAAGCCAATATAAGAAGAAGTGAGGCTATAATAAGTATATACTTGGCTAAATGCTATCGTGAAATAGGAAAAATTGAAGATGCCGAGCAATTACTGAAACATATTATAGAATGCTGCGAAAATGTGATTGGAAAAAAAGATTTGGGAGATTTGTATTATGAGTATGCAACAATACTGAAGTTTAAAGGGATTTCTGAATACAGAGAATTGATGAAAAAAGCGATGGATATATATCGAGGAATCGGTCTTCAAAAGGAAAAATGCCATAAATTACGGTAATATTTGTTGCATTTTATTGGATTTTTGTTGTACACAAAGAGGGTAATCCATCAGAATTTCAGCTCGCCAGTATTCAAATTTTAACGAATTACTTTTCTTAAATTTTCAGACAAAGGTTTATATTCTAGGAAACAGCTTTCCTTGCTATGACTTGTCGTTTTGGAGTACAGAGCCACGATAGTGGCTTTTCTACCCCATTGAATTGCGAAGATTTCCACAACAACAGCAATAAAGTGCATCTCTCTGCAATATGCGATAACTATTGGTGCCCGACCTTTTACTTCCAATGTTTGTTACTGTCAACATAAGAACCTCCTTCTGCGGGAATTGAAATCAATGTTAAAGAGTGCCACAAAAGCCACTTTTCAAGATAGAACGGAGAACAAAGAAGTACCCTTGCTCCAGTAAAGCGGTATTCTCGCTCTCTTTAGCGTTTTCATCCCAATCTTTACCATCCTGTAAATGTCTAATTCCCTGCTCATCTTTTATTAATCTTTATTATTTTATTTTTCTCCAAGACTACAACTTACCAATATTCCATGCACCAAAAAAATATAAACAAAAATAAAAATTTTAAACCTTGTTATTTCTATTCCTCTTTTTGGGAGCTAACATCACTATGATCGCTCCTCCTATCATAAGTAGAAGTGGCAGTGTCTCAGAAAATTCCGGAACTGTACCATTGGGCGTTGCATTGATATTCACACTTGGTGCACTCTCTCCAAGAAGTGTTAACAGCAGTTACATAATATGTATATGTCTGTCCAGAAACCACATTTGTATCATTGTACCAGAGTTGCGTCACTGGAACAGTAGCAATAAGCACTCCATTGCGATATATATTGTAACCCGTTATTGGATACAACCCCGCATCTTCAGGTACACTGAATGTTAAATTTACATAACCATTACCAGCAACAGCAGTCACATTCAGTGGTGCAGTGGGTGTAGTCTCGATTACTGCAAACCCCAGCGATTTTATGGGCTCAGAAATGTTTCCTCCCGTTACGTATAAATACCAAATCCTCAGCGTATGACTATGTATCACTAACCCATATTCTGTTACATTCTCTATCGTCAGGTTCTTCATTATAGATATTGTTCACTGTGAATACATGTATTTCTCCTGAATCTCCCGCCATTAAATATCTGTCTTTCTCTGTGAATCCACTCCCGTTGAACACATACCCTAATTCATTATCTGTTCCGTTCACTGAAGAATACAGCCCATAAATTTCACTTCCATTCACTCCCTCACTGATTAGCGTGTAATTATCAAGCTTTGGAATATTTACCAGTTTCATTCCGTTTTCCCATATAAGCACTGTGTAGTTCCCCTCAAGGCTCTTAAGTATTGCCATATCCCCATCCTCATCAATCGCAACTATCTTCGCATAGTCTCCAGCATCCGCTATCTCCTCTGTAACTTTACCATCCCTTATATCCACTATTAGCACAGAAGATTGTATCCCCAATATATTATCCGCCTTTAATACAAGTATGTGCGTCGCGTTGATTACTCCGTAATCTACACATACCCCATCACTCATCAAAGTTGTCACATTTTCCCATGAATCATTTGCTATATCATATATACCCATCCTAAGATTTGTCTCTGTTATATTCTCTGGCGTGGTGATATTATCCACAACGCTGTAGGGTATTGTACTCCACAAAACCAACATCCTTTCATTATCCAGCATTTTGCATACTGGCTTGTATGCTATCTCTTCGCCTATCGGTGGTGGGGTTATTTCAGTCCATTTGTTGGTACTATGATCATACATATACGCCTTTATCTTAAGCCCGTGCCTCTCTGTCTCATTTACGTCATCGTAGGTGTAAAACATTATGTCCTTGTCTCCATTTCCTGCAACACTTACATCTGTTCTCGGATATATGTAATTAATTACCTTACCCATCTCGCTATCCGTGTCCCATACAAGTTTATTATAATCTGTCGTATTGTAATACCTGAACGTTAAGTTCCAGCCATCTCCACTAATCTTAAAACTCTTTCTTTCATCATTCGAATATATCATCGATATGCCTCCAGCGCCACTGCTTTCGATGTTCGTGTTATTCAAGATATACAGCGTTCCACTCTTCTGCCATATTGTGTAATTGAAAATAGCGCATCCAACCGCACAAAAATCTTTCCTATTATCTTAAACCAGTTTACAACGGGCTTAAATGTTTTATTCAGTAACACACCCATATCAAACTCCAGCGTTCCACCTCCCGTAATCTTCCCTATCGCTATACCCGCATCTATTGCAAGTGTGAACGGTATCTTTATTATACCGTTAATGCCTTCAAGCATAATCCCTGTACCCGGTATGAGCTCCTGTGATGCGTTCAGTGTGGGCATGAACAGCAATCCCACGGCTATTTCTGGCTTGATCTCAAATCTCGCAACAACACCTACTGTTATATCGTGACCCGCAAATTCAAACTCATATCCAAGCAATGGATAAAATGCAACAATGTCCCCTTCCATCTTTACATCCAACTCTGCTGATTTCCATGCTATCGTCGAGTTTTCTATGTTAAAATTATCCGTCGCGCTTAATGTGAAATTTTCCCTCGCATCTGCCACTCCCAAATCAACATCAGCTCCCGATAACTTCGCCTCTCCTTCTATCTCTATACTGCCTGTCGATTTATACGTTAGCTTAAATGAATACGGCGTCTTCACTCCGTAAGCCCCTCCTATAAACGGTAAATCTGCTACCCCTGTAAATGTGAACTCATCATTGTAATTCGTGGGCGGAAAATGTATCTCCAGTTCCCATGTGTCCTTCCATGTCGTATTGGTTATTATATGCGTAACCCACGCACATGCCGATAATAACTTCGATAACCACCACGGCGTATGTAACATCTCTATCTCTTTACTCGCTGAAATTATACTTCTGTTGGAAAACTCTGCATAGAATGTTATATAATTCGCAAATCCTATCTTCCCCATATCCACTGTTAGATTCCACATACCTCCTGTACAATTATATATACTGTAATTGTGTCCATTTATTATCGCCCACACCTTCTCTGGTTCTGCTCCCGACCACTTTATATACGCCCCGAATGTGTTCGGTATTGGCGTTACATTCTCCAAAAAGTATCCATCTAACTTCGAATATATAAAATTCTATGTTCTCCGGGGTAGCACTAACCTCATTGCTCGGCGGTGATTCACCACTTGCATTAACTGCTGTTACATAATAGTAGTACTTTACTCCATTTATCCCGGATGTATCCTGATAATGCGCGATATTCCCTGCAACTGTCGCAAGGTAACTTTCCTGCTCTGATTGCGTGCCTCGATATATCTTATATTCTGAGAGTGTCTCCCCTGCGGAGGGTGGTGCCTATGTCAGGTTTATATATCCATTTCCTGCTATCGCCTCAAGATTCTGCGGCGACTGTGATAACCCGATCTCATAAACATATCCATCCTCAGAGCCTTATGTAAATAGTTCCATCCCAGTTTATGGCTGGTGAGCAATCAATAGGGCCTCCTGTCTGGAATTTCCATTTTAGAGTACCATCCGGATTTATCGCATAAACATAACCATCATGGGAGCCTATGTAAATAGTACCATCAGAACCTATCGCTGGCGAGGAATCAACAGCACTTCCAGTCTTGAATTTCCATCTGAGAGTACCATCATTACTACTGGTGTTATAAGGACTTCTTCCAGTATGATTCAAATCGAAATGAAACATTGGCCAAGGAGCATTTGCCAGAGATTTCTCTTCATTACCACCTGAGAGGTCATTTTTACCATTACTACCATTGGATCCCACAGTGGGTGCGTTGAGAATTGTCGCCCCTATTACCATTGTATCTACTAGTAGCATAATAGTCAGCAATCCCACACTCAATATCTTCTTTTTAAATCCTTTTTGCTTCATAATAATTGGAGGTATTCTAAC
>WAOZ01000007.1 GCA_015520975.1 DHVE2 group archaeon
CGTATACTCTCATACGCACAGCTTTTGGGACCTCTTCATCATCAAAAAAACTTCCAGAGGTGAAAATCTTAACTATTTTCTGTCCGGTGTATTTAGACGAGGCATAATCAACTTGCGAAATGAGATCCTCTTCCGAAATCGCGGGATTGGTATCGTTGTAGTATCCGCACATGGAACATCCGGATATCTTCGCCCATCTGCAACCGGTGGTTCTCATAATGAACACGAACGCATCTGTGATTTTTCCATCCAATCTATCCTTTTCGTTCCATATGGCGATGGCATCTCTTCTGTGATTTCGCTTTGATTTTTCTCGGAGCTCTCTTATCAAAGGGATTATTTGCATACAGCATCATAAATGGAGGATTGAATAAAAAAGTACCTGTGAATACGACGAATTGTGAAAATTTTAGATACAGATATTTAAATTTTTTGCAAAAGAATCAGAAAAATAAAAATAGTTTGTTTTGTATGAGGGTCGCATGGCTGGTAGAAAAGGCTATTGGAAAAGGGCATTTGTGCCAGTGATAGTTCTGTTGTTGCTCACAGGGTATCTCATGGTCATCAATGGGGGCGCAGTGAAAACAGCACAGGAAACACCCCGCGAAAAAGCCATAGATAACATAATATCTGCGATTCATGCGCATCCTCTTACACCACAGGAGGCTGTGAAACTTGAAGCCACGATAGGTGTCAGGCAGCCGGGATATGATTACAACAAGATAATAGATGGTCATGGCACAGGGTACGCACCTCCAAGCAAAAAAGAGTGGGATATGATGATTGGAAAGGTTATGGTTGTTGACGGAGTAAGTTTACCAAAGGCAACCAAGGCGAGTCTTGATCTCTCTCAGGATCCTTGGTTCCCGCCCATCGGCAATCAGGGAGCACAGGGCTCCTGCGCCGCGTGGGCTATGACTTATTATGCCTATACATATGAAGAGGCAAAGGATAATAACTGGGCTGCGGATACCGGGAATCCTGCATATATTATGAGTCCTGCGTGGACATATAACAAAGTTAACGGAGGTACGGATTCAGGTTCGTTTATGGCATGGAACGGACTGGTTATAACGAACTGGGGCGCGGCCACGCTCGCCACAATGCCTTATAACCCGTCAAATCCCACATACTGGGGCAGTGAGGCGGCAATGAGAGAGGCGCCGCTGCATCGTGCGGCCGAGGTTTATATGATACCTTACAACGCCTCAAACCCCACATGGATAATAAATGTGATAAAGAGCTTGCTTGCACAGGGCATACCGGTCACATTCGCAATGGATGCCGATCTGTTCACATCTGCGTTCTCTGACGGGAATTACATAATTTCATCCGCAGAGTATCCTGCATATTCAATACCGAATCACGGACAGACCATAGTGGGCTACGATGATTCAATAAGCGATGACGGCGATGTGGGTGCATTCAGAGTAGCAAACTCCTGGGGAACAAACTGGGGTGATAACGGCTTTTACTGGATGACCTATAAAGCTTTTGAAAATGCCTCACTGGGCAATTATTCGGCGGTGACATTCATAGTAGATAGACCTTCCTACGATCCGCAGTTGCTTGGAATTATACATTTCAACAGCCCGCCGGAAAGGGATGTTAATATAACATTCGGCATCGGCAATCCAGCATCGCCTTTAAAAATCAAACCTCTCTATTACAAGGTTAATGACAACGACGCCAATGCCAGCAATCTGACCATGCCCACATTCATAGCGTATGATTTAACGGACTTTGCATCGGAGTATGCCAACGGCACGATACGATTCTTCGTGAAAATATCGGCCAGCGGTATTTACAACGGTGTGTTATCCTCGTTCAGGGTTGAAAATTATTCGACGGGATATGTGCCTAAAGCGCCCACGCAGATTTCGCCGCAGTCGCCGGATGTGCCTGCAACCACACCTTGTACCGCGAATGTATACTTTGCGAAGTATCCGGCTGTGAGTAAGAATGTGGCGCTGGATAATCAAAATCTCACATTCATTAATATAAACACGACGGACGCGTACTGGGTGAGTGTTGATAGAACTTACTATGTAGCAAACGGCACAAACAATTATTCAATGCAGAGCGGTGATATAGCCGACAGAGGAAAGAGTGGAATGGGCGTGATAGTCACAGGTCCGGGCAAACTCACATTCTACTGGAGCATATCCTCAGAAGCGGGCCATGATTTCCTGTATGTGTACCTTGACTCCACAGAAAAAGGCAACATAAGCGGCACAGTCAACTGGACCCGACATACGGTATGGGTAGGATTAGGAACGCACACAGTTAAATGGATCTATGAGAAAGATAACACCAACAGCGTTGGAACCGATGCGGCGTGGGTGGATTATGTTGTATGGACCCCCACGAACGATACCGTCCCATCTCCACCGCAGAATGTGAGCGCGGTTGCGGGAGACGGGTACATAAATGTGACCTGGGATCCGCCCGCGGATAATGGTGGCGCGAATATAACCGCGTACAATATCTACAGAGGCACGGCGTCAGGCAGCGAGCAGCTGATAGCAACCGTGGATAGGAATACCACATATTACAACGATACTGCCGTGACAAAGGGCATCAGATACTACTATTACATAACGGCGGAGAATTATGTGGGCGAGAGCAACGCAAGCGCGGAGGTATCCGCAGTATGTCTCGGTCCGCCATCAGCACCGCAGAATCTCGTTGCCAATGGCGGTGTGGGCTTTGTGAATCTCACTTGGGATGCACCGCTGAACGATGGCGGAACCGCCATAACGGAGTACAGGATATACCGCGGCAATTCCAGCGTTAATGAGACACTGTACGCCACGGTTGACGGCAACACGCTTTATTACAACGATACCAATGTATCAAAGGGTGTGGATTATTACTACTATGTGACGGCGGTGAACTCCGTGGGTGAGAGCAATGCAAGCAATGAAGCCAGTGCCGTTGTGCTCGGCGTGCCGGATGCGCCAGAAAATCTCACGGCTCATGCAGGCGTGTACTATGTGTACCTCCACTGGAACGCACCTGCCAATACTGGTGGTACATCGATCACCGAATACAGAATATACAGAGGCACAGCGGCAGGTAATGAGACGCTTCTCGCAACGGTAACCGGAAGTATCAACTACTACAACGATACCAGCGTTGATGGTGGAATCACTTATTACTACTATGTGACGGCGGTGAACTCCGTGGGTGAGAGTGTGGCCAGTGCGGAAATATCTGCGCTGCCCATCGGTAAACCCGGCGCGCCCGTGAATGTGACAGTTAAAGCGGGAGATGGATATGTTGAACTGAACTGGTTACCACCCGCCAATGATGGTGGAACTGCCATAACGGAGTACAGGATATACCGCGGCACATCGCCTGGCAATGAGACGCTTATAGCCACCGTTAACGGCACTGTAACAACATACAAGGATAAGTCTGTCAAGAATGGAGTCACATATTACTATTACATCACGGCAGTGAACAAAGTCGGCGAGAGTTCTGCAAGCGAGGAAGTCAAAGCAACACCGAAGAGCTCGTTCCCGATAAACTTCGGCAGTGGTGCAACGCTGCCAATACTTCTGATAATCCTGGCAATAATTGTGCTGGTAATAATCGTTGCAGTGCTTAAAAGGAAAAAGGGAAACAAGGGTGTTGCAGAGAGTCAGCCCGAAGAAGAACATCAGGAAACGGAATCTGAAGAGCAGCAAACAGGTGAGGAAACACCCTCAACTGAAACCCAAGAAGAGGAAGAAATATAAATTTTCCACTTTTTATTTTTTCGTCAATTGTCTTATTCTTTTACGATGAAAGCAAAAGTTATATAGAGATAAGGATATAACCTTCGCAGGTGAGAGTATGGTTGGAATAGTTACATACGGCAGCTATATACCTGTGTACAGAATAAAAAGTGAGGAAATAGCAAGGATGTGGGGTGACCGGGAGGATTACCCTGCGAAAGGCCTAAAGATTCTGAGCAAATCCGTTCCCGCATACGATGAGGATGCAGCCACAATTGCTGTTGAAGCGACGAGAAACGCGCTTCGAAGGAAGCACATACCCGGTGAGAAGATAGGTGCTATATTTGTGGGAAGCGAATCACATCCTTACGCAGTTAAGCCCACGGCATCGCTTCTCGCGGAAGTTTTCGGTGCTTATAATGCACATGCAGCGGATCTTGAGTTTGCGTGTAAAGCCGGTACTGCTGCGATGCAGATTGTTTACAGCATGGTGAAAGCCGGAATGATAGAGTACGGACTTGCGGTGGGCACCGACACCTCCCAGGGCCAGCCCGGTGATGCACTTGATTATTCTGCATCTGCCGGTGGTACGGCGTATATAATTGGAGACAGAGATGTTATTGCTGAGATCAATCACACGGTATCTTTTGTTACTGACACGCCCGATTTCTGGCGCAGAGAGGGACAGAGATACCCGTCACACGGTGGCAGATTCACAGGAGAACCAGCATATTTCAAGCATGTTATGACCGCCGCTAGAATGTTGATGTCCAAGGCTGGAACAGAGCCCAAAGATTACGATTATGTAGTATTTCATCAGCCAAACGGTAAATTTCCGCTTCGTGTGGGTAAGCGTTTGGGTTTCACAAAGGAACAGATAGAACCGGGATTGCTGACGCCGTATATTGGAAACACATACTCGGGTGCCACGCCAACTGGATTGTCTGCGGTGCTGGATATTGCAAAACCGGGTGACAGAATCCTTGCAGTATCGTTTGGCAGTGGTGCGGGTAGTGATGCTTTTGACATCACCGTTACTGATGAGATTGAGAAGTTCAATCGTGATGCAGCACCAACCGTGCGTAAAATGATAGAGCATGCAAGGTATGTGGACTATGCGACATATCTCAAATTCAGACGTATGATAGTGGAGGTGGATGAATGAGGGAAGTGGCTATAATCGGCGCTGGTGAAACCAAATACGGTGAGCACTGGGAAAAATCTCTCCGAGACCTTGCTGTGGAAGCGGGATTGAAGGCTATAGAGGATTCCAATATTTATGCCGAAGATATTCAGGCTATTTTCGGAGGAAACATGAGCGCTGGAAGTTTCGTAGGTCAGGATCATGTTGGCGCGCTGATAGCTGATTTTGCAGGACTGGCAGAAACCAAAATACCTGCGATGCGCGTTGAAGCAGCATGTGCAAGTGGCGCAGCCGCACTTCATGCGGGATACTTGGCGGTTGCGTCAGGTATGTACGATCTGGTACTGGTTGGCGGCGTGGAAAAAATGACAGATTTGCCCGGGAACATGGCCACGGATATACTCGCAGGTGCCGCGGACAGAGAGTGGGAAGTGTTCTTGGGTGCGACATTCCCTGCGCTGGGAGCCATGATGGCCAGAAGATATATGCACGAATACGGTTTAAAAATCGAGCAGCTTGCATTGTTGCCCGTGATAGCGCACGAGCACGGTAGCAGAAACCCCGACGCTCATTTGAGAAACAAGATAACAGTGGATACCGTATTGAACGCGCCCATGGTGGCGGATCCTTTAACAATCATGCACTGTTCTCCCGTTAGCGATGGCGCGGCGGCTGTGGTGCTTGCACCTGCGGAACTGGCTAAAAAATACACGGATGCACCCATTAAGATTTCCGCATCGGCGGTGGCCAACGATTACATCTCCCTGCATTCTAGACCCTCTCTGACTACGCAGGTGGCCACTGTGGAGGCTGGAAAAAGGGCATACAAGATGGCCAATAAAGAACCCAAAGACATAGATTTTGTTGAACTGCACGATGCGTTTTCAATAATCGCGCTGGAAGCCCTGGAAGATCTGGGCTTTGCCAAAAAAGGAGAGGGCATAAAACTCGCAGAGGAAGGCGAACTCAATCTGGGTGGCAAGTTACCGTACAATCCTTCTGGAGGTTTGAAGGCCAAGGGCCATCCCGTGGGAGCCACAGGCGTTGGACAGGTTGTGGAAATTGTGAAGCAGTTGAGAAACGAAGCGGAAGGAAGACAGGTTGACGGCGCAGAGGTTGCACTTGCTCACAATGTCGGTGGCACAGCGACCACGACAGTTGTTCACATACTGGAGGTGATGTGATATGGTGGTACCCCGTTTCTGGAGAGAGAGAAGACACAGATATAATCTGATTGGCACAAAATGCCCCGTATGCAACACGGTTTATTTCCCTCCGCGTAATGTCTGTCCCAAATGCGGTAGAGATAGCGTTGGCAAGATGGAAGAATTCGCACTAAGCGGAAAGGGCAAAATATATTCCTACACCGTGGTACATCAGAATGTGCTGGGCTATAAATACCAGAAACCGTACATTATGGCGATTGTTGAGACCTCCGAGGGACCGAAACTCACGGCGCAGATTGTTGATGTTGATCCAGAGGAAGTCTACATAGGAATGCCCGTCCGCGCGGTTTTCAGGAGAATAAGCGAAGACGGCAAAGCAGGCATAATCCAGTATGGTTACAAATTTGTGCCAGACTGGGATGCGCTTGACAAATGAACTGCGCAAAAATTTTTATATTTATTCGTAAATTAACTTTTTATGCTTGATATAATCGGTTTGCTGCTTGCGCTGGGAGGTGCAGGGATTTATGGTCTGTATGTTTTCATGGTGTCCAGAGAATACAATGTGGACTCTTCAAAAACCAGTGTGTTTATAAGTATAGGATTCACAGGTTTTGTGTACACACTGCTTATCTATATTCTGGCAATAGCTAACAAAGATTACATTCCCAAGATATACGTGACTGGCTCGTGTTATCCATGGGTCTGGTAACAATGGGAGTAGCAATAGGAAGAGTATTTTTTGTAAAGAAAGCTCTGTGCCATCTGAGCGATAACAAATATTTTTTCAGTAAAATGACCATTTATCTGAACAATCCTGAGACTTTTATGATATACACCCTAATGATGAGTGTACTCGCTGTACAATATTTTGAACAGCCTGAACAGGCAGATTTCATATCATCCGCATCCGTTATCGTGCCCGGGATTTTAACAATGGCGGCATTCGCTTTTATCGGCGGTTTGGTGTATGGCATTCTTATGCGTTCTGCATTAAGCAGGTCGGATGAGGATGGAATCCCATATCCCAAGGATTTTAAAAGGCACCTTCTTTTTATCTCTCCCGGTTTAGCAGTGGGTGTGATTGGAGTGCTGCTCGGATTGCTCATCTACGCTGGGGCAATATCTATTTAAAGTTTTTGGAACATTTTTATCTATTTCTTTTTCAAATCCGTTTAAATTTAAATTAACAGTTAAGATTGATTGAGGTGATGCAAATATGAATGGAAGGGCAAAAAAGATAGTGATGGTGGCGATGGTCGTGGTGCTCGTGGTGAGCTCTCTTGCCATTCTCGCCGCCATCAGAAAAACCATGGAAGCGGAAAACCCGACACAGGTAATTAAGACTGCGCTGGATGTTAAGAACCCGGTCTCGGTTATTGATAAAAACGGAGATGGGAAAGCTGATTACGCAGAGAACCTGAATGTTGACGCAAGCGAGAGTGAGGCGCAGGCGCTTGTAGATACCAACTCAGACGGCACACCGGATTCTTTAGAGACTGCGGAAAGTAATGCGATTTATGTGAACATAGACAACAGCACAAAAGCGCTCTCCGCATCTGAATTTTCGTCGAAATCAAAGGCTGCCAATGTCTCCGATAATGGCAATGAAACGCTGGTCAATCCGCCGAATATGCTGGATATGCGTGCGCTTGGAGATGTTTTTCCGGGTTATGCTGATCAGATAGCAATGAGCGTGAAGGAGCACAGAGGTATGATAAACATAGTGCATTTCATTCGCAGGGCTGCCTATGATTTACCCAAACCCGATATGGCATGGATAAGGGAGAATGTGCAGGTGGCCAAGAGAATAGATCCCCATATGTATTTCGGTGAGGATGGCTTTAATGGCACATCTTACAATTACACGGCGATAAGGCATATTGAGAGAGTGGATAAAAACCACGATGGCAACCCCGAGTTTTTCAAAGAGGTCACATACTCAAACCTCACGCAGGATCTGAACGGTGATGGCACGCCGCAGATTATAATAATTCACTATTCGCTGAGAGTATATTACGACAACGATAGCGACGGCAACCCAGAATATGGAAGATGGATAAAGGTATTTGCGTATCTTGTGGATGAAAACGAGGATGGATACTATGAAAAGAAAGTTGTGCTGGCCACGGGAGGCGAGTACAGAGATGATAACAGCGACGGCAACAGAGAGGTATTCAAGGCGTTTGCGATAGGCAACCAGACCGTTGATATGAACGAGAACAAAAAGTACGAGTTCCATCTGATTATGAAGGGCTTTGTGGTCAAATATGATAACAATAGTAATGGAAATCCCGAAGAGGTGAAGGCATTTTTCGGGGTCAGGGCGATACTCAACGAAAATGAGGATGAATATCCAGAGTATGACGGTGTAAGTGTAACCGGATACATTCTGACCGATGCTAACGATGACGGCAACCCCGAGAACGAAAAATTCGTGCACTGGCGCTATGCAAAGGCGGATGAAAACAGCAACGGCAAATATGAGGATGTCAGAGGTCTGGCGGCATATGCAACATACTACGATAACAACAGCGACGGCAATCCAGAATACGAAATATGTGCTCTTAAAGGTATATCTTACAGAGATGTGAACGAGAACGGAGTACCCGAGAACGGGGCGCGCGGATTTGCCTACTGCAAAGTCAGAGACGAGAACGACGATGGACACAACGAATCGGTGCTGTTCCGCCTTGCGTTCGTGAACGGCACGGACAACGACGAGAACAGTGTTTATGAGATTGCGAGAAAGATGTACATATCTTACACCTGCTACGACAACAACAGTGACGGCAACCCGGAATACCGGGATTTCCTGGCAGCTGGCTGGTTTGTCAGGGATACAAATCAGGATAAAGACTGGGAACACGCGGGCATACTCTATATGCATTTCCTGATGCGTGATAATAACAGCGACGGCAACCCGGAAGTGCTCACGAGCAGAATATTTTACAGGGAGGTCTGGGACGAAAATCAGGATGGCATTTACGAGCATGAGCGGGGAATGGCCGAGATCGGCTGGAGATTCGATAACAACAGCAACGGAGTATTTGAGAAGGGAGAACTGAAACTTTTCGGCTACTCCGCATACAGAAACTCAACCACGAACAATATCACCCACATAACACTCGTGGTGATTCTCGGCAATTTCACCAACAGCAACGACACAGGATTCAACGAGTGGGAAAATTACACGAAGTTCGTCGTGGTTAAAGACGACGCCGATGGAGACGGAAACCCCGAGTATGTGCATGTGTGGGTGCTGAAGCATCAGCAATTCGTGAACGAAACGGGACTGGTGAACATTACCATACGGGGTGTGTACTGGTATGTTGACAACAACGACAACGGTCTCAGAGACCAGTGGATGATAAAAGGTGTGAAGATAATACGCATAGACACGAATATGGATGGTATCTGGGACGAGGAAACGGAAACAACCATTTATCGCACGGGCTCGGATGAATGATTTCTCCCTCCACTTTTTTGTGATAAAACATAAATCCAAGTCTACCATTATGGGTTCTGTGAAATTTGTGGCAGACCACATGCTTGGGAAACTTGCGAAGTATCTGAGATTTATGGGCTACGATGTTTTCTATCCCGATGGAAAAATGAGCGATGAAGATATAATCTCCATTGCAAAAAAGGAGGGCAGGATCATTCTAACCCGCGATAAGGAGCTTGCAAAAATAAGCGGAGGAGTGTATATAGAGGGCGACGATTTCAGAGTTCAACTCAGGCAGGTGGTGAAACAGTTCAATTTAGATATGAGCAACGCTTTGACCAGATGTTCAATATGCAATGCTGTGCTTGAAGAGGTAAAGGATAAGAGCATTGTAAAGGGCCGTGTTCCAGATTATGTTTATTCCACACACTCGGAATTTTACATCTGCCCGAAATGCGGCCGCATATACTGGTGGGGTACGCACACCGAAAAAATAGAGAATACGCTGCGCAATGTATTGGAAATGGAAAACGGTGGAAAGCATGAAAATTGAAGTTTTGGAAAAAAATGAAATTCGCATCAAAATAGATAATCTGGATGATTTGTGGTATCTCAGCACGATTCTTGCACCCGGAGATCTGGTATTCGGAACTGTTTTTCGAAAAGAAGAGCGAAGCGGGGATATGGTGCGTTCAAAAAAGACCACTAGGAAAAAGATAAGGGTTGGTATAAATGTGGAACGCACAGAGTTTCAGGAATTTTCTGATAGACTTCGTGTGATGGGAGTCATTGTTGCCGGACCTGAGGAATATATAGGGCAGCATCAAACGATAAATGTCGGTGTGGGTGATGAAATATCCGTTGTGAAAGAATGGAGCAGAAGCGATATGCAGTTGCTTGAAGATGCTGTGAAAAATGCACAGAGGCCCATGGTGTACTTTCTTGCCATAGAGCACGGATTAGCGGTGCTTGCCGTACTGCGCTCCTACGGTGTGCAGGAACTGATCACCTTGAGAAAAAGAGGCGATGAAGACGAGGAATTTTTCGGCGAGGTGCTTGCAGCGCTGGAGAATACCAGAACTGAAGACGCGCCTCTTGTAATCCTGGGACCGGGATTTTACAAAGAAAATTTTGTCAAATTTGCAAAGGAGCGCTTGAAGAATTATACAATCGCGCAGGCATCTCACGGGGATATGCGTGGGATTTATGAGGTTCTGAAATCAGGAGTACTTGAAAGGATACTGAAAGAGCACAGGGTATCCGTTGAGGAAAAACTCGTCGGTAAGCTTCTTGAGGAAATAAAAAAAGAGGGACTGTATGCTTACGGTGTTAGGGATGTGAAAAGATATGTGGAGATGGGGGCAGTGGAGCATCTCCTCGTGGCGGATAAGACATACCGCAGATATGCGGACATACTTGAAATGGCACAGCAAACCGGGGCCAAAATACACATTATAAGCACGACGCACGAGGCAGGTCGCATTCTTTACAATTTAGGAGGTGTTGCCGCGCTCCTTAGATTCAAATAGAATGTAGATTATTATTCCCACGGTGGCGACGAGTGCTGCCAGAACACCCCAGAATCCGTATACCGCAGGATAGTTCATAAGTATGGTTGTGGAGAAAACCCCAAGCAGTATGGCAGTAAGCGTGTGCATTATTGTATCTCTGTGCACCATGCCGAATCTTTTATGGAATCTGACCAGCGTGATGTGGAGAATTATTAGTGTGAGATAAAAATACGCCTGAGCGATGGTTTCGAGTGAATAGGGATTCATATACGCGAGTGAAAAAATCACAGCAAGAATTGCGGGGAAAGAGTATATGTAAATCAGAATCTCGTCCTCTATCAGTTTGTAAAGTATGTAAAATCCGAATGAGATGAGAACCATGACGGCAGAGAGAACCCAGAGCTGTCTGTAAATTAAAGGTGTGGAGATATACACAACGAAAAGCGGCAGATCCCGGATAAAGGCTTTCATCTTCATTTCATCACCTTCAGCACGGCAGTGAGAGGATACTCTATGTTCCAATCAACCACTCTGGCGTAAAGCCTCAATCTTCTTAATCTGACCTCTCTTTCAGCCCGCAGTATTCTGGTTGCAAAGTCATTTTTATCGGAGATCATCGATGGCGAGATCACGAGTATATCGTAGCCCCTTGCAAGAAGCTCCACCACGGCATCGTCGGTATCCCACGCCAGCAGAGGGGATATGAGTATAACGAATGAATTTGGGGGAAAGAACCGAGAAACAATGAATTTTCCGTACTCAAATGGCAACCTGGCGATTTTTCCGCTCCTGACTCTGAGCAACCTGTCAAGGATCAGGTAAAGTGCTCTTTTTCCATATGTCGGGTAAACCCAATCAACGGTATTGCCGAGCAGCACCAATCCCACACGATTCTTAGTTTTTGAAAGATATGTGGTTATCGTTGCGGCAGCTCTAACTGATGCTTCCAGAATCTTTTCGTATTCTTCATCGCTTTTAAAAAATCTTCGCACATCAAGAAGAATAACTGTATCTCCTGTTCTCTCGCTCTCGTACTCGTTGACCATCAGTTTATTTCTCCGTGCGGTTGCTTTCCAGTTTATTCTTCGCATACTATCCCCGGGATAGTACTCTCTGATGTCTGCAAATTCAAGACCTATGCCTTTTCTTCTCGAAGGATAATCGCCGAGCAAGCTTCTCGTTTTTCTGGGTCTTATGCTGAATTTGCGCATGTATTCTATTCTCGGATATATTCTAAGTTCTGCCGGTTGATGGATGTTCTTTGTGCTGTACTCCATACCCAAAAGATCCTCCGAATAAATTTTAATGCTCTTGAAATTCACAAGGTCAAAATGCGCAAGTTTTTTCCGGATTTTACGCTCGCACAAATCCTTGCAGTAGCCCTTCAGAGAGTTGAATTCGTCAGACACGCTGTAATACCCGTTTCCTGTTATACAATATGTGAACTCGCATTCATCTCCCTCAACAAAACGCTCTTCGGGAAATTTGCGCTCCACTTTGTGCTCTTTGTATGGCATAATGGAAGAAAGAACGAGGAGCCAAACGATAGGTACGGCCATAATAAATGCCAGCGGCATCTTGAATAATGCACCGATACCTGCGAGAGATGCGATATAAACCACCATAGCGTAGAAATGGAGTGTGCGCATTGTCACACCTTTGGTACGGCCACCTTTTTGAGCACCTCGTTCAGCACATCCATAGGTCTAACGCCTCTTAACCATGGCTCGGGTTTCAGTATTATCCTGTGAACGAGCGCTATTCGAGCGACTGTTTTAACATCGTCGGGGATCACGAAATCTCTACCCTCCAAAAGTGCACGGGCTCTTGCGAGTTTTAGAATGGCTATGCTGCCGCGAGGACTTGCTCCAACTTCAACCTGCACATGCGATCTTGTTGCCCTCACGATGCTTACAATGTAGTTGAGGATATCATCGTCCACGAAAACATCTTCCACCTTTTTTCTGATGGCCAGAACATCCTCTTTTGTTATTATTCTCTCAAGTTCTATTTCATCCTGTTTCCACGCCATTCTGCGGCGCAGAATCTCAATTTCATCCTCTTTGCTGGGATAGCCGATGCTCAATTTAACCAGGAATCTGTCCAACTGTGCTTCCGGTAATGGATATGTTCCTTCGTATTCTATGGGGTTCTGCGTTGCGATCACTATGAAAGGCTCCTCAAGTTTGTAGGTCTCACCCTCTACAGTAACCTGTTTTTCCTGCATGGCTTCAAGAAGAGCCGCCTGTGTTTTCGGAGGACTCCTATTTATTTCATCCGCCAGAAGGATATTGGTGAATACTGGGCCCTTCAGGAATTTGAACTCGCCAGTGCGCCTGTCAAATATGTATGCGCCGGTTATATCTGCGGGCATAAGGTCCGGAGTGAACTGCACCCTTTTGAAATCGCAGCCAATTACCTGCGCAAATGACCTCACTATGAGCGTTTTTGCAAGACCGGGGTTATCCTCAAACAGTATATGTCCGCCAGCGATTATGGTGTACAGAACTTCTCTCAGAACATCATCCTTTCCGACGATTACCTTTTTCACCTCATCTATAACCCTTTCCATTTTTTCACCAAGATTCATCCTATCGCCTCCATAATTTCCTTAACCTCCTTCACGAACTGATCTTTTGGAAGTTTTAATCTGAGCTCGTGTCTTCTGCGGTACATTTCGGCCGCGGTTTTCGCGTATTTGCCTATGAACCTTTCAAGATATTTCTCATTTTCCATGTTTCTTCGAATTTCGTTCTCCGCCACACCGTATTTGATACTTATGTCTACCACAAGCGCGTTGATGAGCCTTAGCTCCACATCTCTCTGCGCCACGGGGTTCTCTTTGAGCGCCTTCGCAACGGTTTTTCTGAACTGCGCGATGTCCTTGCCTATTGCCATACCTTTTAGCTCTGGGGGGACCGATTTGGGAGCGAAACGCATTGAAAATATTAGCGGAAGCATAAGAAGTGATATAACCGCTACCAGATACAGAAACATCTCAATGGAGAAAAATGCGATTATGAAGAGCGCTGCGATGATTGAAATGTACACGAAAACATCATTTTTCAAGCCCATCTCGTATCGCCTCCAGAGCTCTCAGCGCCTGCTGTCTTTCAGATTCATCCATCTCATGCGTGCTGTATCTGGCTTTTTCAAATAGCGCTGTTAATGTGTTAACCGGTTTCTCATTGAGGTTGAGTTTCTCCAGAGCAAAGTCTCTGAATTCTCTCGGTGTGAAATATTTTTCTGCCCTCACGCCCCGCGTTCTCATAAGTTTCTCCATCTCTTTGTATGCTGCAAGTATGGCGCCACGGGCATCCTTTCCTATCTTTACCTGATATATGGCCTCCTCCACGAATTCTTTTACCGTCCTGTACTCTTCAGTTTCTGTCTTTCTTCTTTCGATTTTAAATGCTCGTACAAGTGAATATGCGAAAACTATGCCAAGAATGGCTGCGAATATTAACGAAAATACAGTGGTGGATAGAGAGCCATAACTGGTCGCGCCGCCAGAAGTACTTGAAGAACCGCCCACACCAGAAAATATATTGAATCTGTTCGCTAAAAATATTATGAGTCCGAAAATACCCATGTATATTACCACTGAGAAAAATCCACTTAAAGCGTCTGATGTGATTTCCTTTCTGTAAAACAGTATGCTCACAACGGCTCCGCCAATCAAAATAAACACGAATATCTGGAGAATGAGCATTATATCCAGACCTGGTGATGTTCCTGCGGGTGCAGGTGTGGGCGCAACGCCGGACTCTGATGAAGGTGTGATGGGCGGAATGACCTCTATATTGATGTTCGAAATGGCAACTGACAGAGATACGAGCAACCATATCAGGAGTATGGATAGCATTGAAGTTTTGTTGATCTTCACGCCATATCACATGCGCTCTACCAATATAAATGTTAGGTGCGCCTGAAGAGATTTAGTGGAGATGCGGCGTACGGTCTTTTTACACAACATTTTTATCCATGCTTTAAAAGGTGCGATACTCGAAACCTTTAAATTCCAGAAATGCATAAATTTCAAAATATGAGGAGAATTATTGCGTTTGCTTTTATTGTGGTGATTGCGATTACGCTAGTCATATCTGCGGTTAATGTAGCACCGCACACAGAGAGCAACATCACTACGAGGGGCTTCGGGTACAGAACCGTTGAAATAAGTGTTTACATAAAGTATTTTATCTGTGACCAGAGTCTAGATCCCATTCTTAACAATCCGGATCCTTACTTCGTGGTCTTCGTAAATGACCAGGAGATAAAGAGTCCCGTTTGGAACGGCTCATACGATTTCGCACCGAACTGGTGGGCGAATTTCACCCTAACCGTTAGAGATAACTTTGTATGGATAGAAATAGCATCTTGGGACGATGACTCGCTTCTCACAGGAAGAGATGATTTGATTGACATAGATCCTGGACCGGGATTTGCGCTGGATCTCGTATATGACCTTAACACGCATACCTGGAGCGGAGATGTGGATGGAAACTGCGCATTCGGAAATAACCTGACTGACTGGGGCGATATCTGGTTCGAAATATACAGCACACCCGACCTAGAAAATTCGGAGCCCATACCGGTTTCGTTGCCCTACAGCGGATGCGGACGGGTGGATGACTCACCCATCTATGTTGGGACCACATATAAGGACACTTTCACAGATTCCTACGATAATTATTCATTCTACCTTTCAACAGCACAGAATGTAAGTGTGTATCTGCAGCCGGAGGATACCCTCGATGCAGCACTCTATCTCTATAACCAGAGCGGGACTTTAATCGCTTCCAGCGATGCGAACGGTTCTGGAGGTATTGAAACATTAAGCGTTTATAATATTCCTTCAGGATATTACATTCTTCAGGTATACGATGTCTCCGGATACGGGTTCTATCACCTTGCAATAAATACCGCGGCAAGATACTTCTTGAATGCATCGCTTTTGAATATAACCACGAATCATGCAAGTGTTCTAAATGTCGGTAAAACGGACATCACTGTTCGCATGATGGGATTCAATGTGTATGTGAATTTAACAAATCCCACGAACAGGAGCGGAATAGTGAGAATAAATGTGGTGAATCTCGATCCCGATTATGTAATTACAAACTGCGAAAACTGCACGCACAGGGGTAATTACTCTCTGTACATAGTGCTGCCTCTCAACGCTTCGGATACCCGCAGCGTGCACATATATCCATGGTATGTTCCATCAGGGGATTTCTGGGTTTTTGTACTCGGCGATAACAGACCAGGATGTGGAGTTTATGACAATCCCTACACTCCCTCGCCCGAGTACACCCTTTTCACTTATTATCAGACTAATGTTATAAGAGCGCCGTTTGGGGTGGACAACGGCGACCTCGTTGCCGGATTCGGTGGTGCACTCGTAACCGAATATGACTCGGTGCCGCAGAGTGCACTTGACTATGTTTACGATACAGAGTATAATCGCTTCTATATGCTCACTGGCCTGAGCGATACATTCTATTTCACCACCGTGGGAAATCACGATGTTTCAAGGCACGATTATCAACCCCAGCACGCAGGAGAGAAGATATACGAAACATATCTGGGCGCACTTTACTACTCTTTCAATTATTCCAATACCCATTTCGTGTTTCCAGATCCCTATCAGGACGGTTACTGGGCCAACGGAACGCCGTGGTGGTACGCCGCAGGATCTGCAAGATACGGGGGCTATATTTACGGCAAACAGCTCACATGGCTGAAAAACGATTTGAGGGTCGCTAACGCATCCGGCATACCGAATAAAATAGTGATACTTCATATGCCCTTGCACACACCGCCGAATAAAAACGATACCCGCGACGATTCCTTCATAAATTACACCAACAGGCTTCAAGTTATGAACCTCTTTAAAGAGTACGGTGTGAATTATCTGATAGTCGCACATCTTCACAATTACACATTCTATTACACGGATTTATACTACAACACAACGACGGGTAAATACAATCTCACGGCCACATACTATCCAGAAGGGAATTTCAGCATACCCACGCTTCTAACGGGAGGTGCCGGTGCGCATAATAATTACGAGTGGATTGTGCCAGATATAGAGGGCAGTTATCATTTTGTGCTTTTGCACATCAACGGCACCAATATAACCTACAGGGTATACAAGTATGAGAACCTCACAGATGCCAACGGCAATCCACTCACCTATGTTTCCTATGCAGGGCCGAACAACGGCACGCTTACGGATGAGGTGGGTGTAATCAAAAACGGTGCGCTTTATTCGTTCCCCTACATAAGGATGAAGTTCTATATGAGCAATGAATATACGAATTACATCGCGTATTCAAATACCACAAACACCTATGAGACCGTGCATCAGCATAGATTTTCCAATTACACGGTAGTTTATGTGGATTCCTGGGTTGCGGCCTATCAGACCAAATATGTGGAAGTGTATCCAAATCCGGTTCCAGAGATCTCTCCGGCGCTTGTACCTTTGCTGATTCTCCTTGCCATGCTTTCAGCTATTCTGGTCCGCAAAAGAGATTAAATATCTTATTCACATTCTTTTTTATGCGACCTTCATGGGACGAATATTTTATGCGGTTAGCGTATCTGGTTTCCACCAGAGCCACTTGTACAAGACGGAAAGTGGGGGCGGTTATAGTTAAAGATAAACGGGTTCTCGCCACCGGTTATAATGGCCCGCCCAAGGGACTTGCGCACTGTGATATAACAGGATGCATAAGGGAGGAGCTGAATGTGCCCAGCGGACAGAGGCATGAACTATGCCGTGGACTCCATGCAGAACAGAACGCCATAATACAGGCTGCTGTGCATGGTGTATCCATAAAGGGTGCAACGATATATGTGACCAATCACCCTTGCGTGGTCTGCTCAAAAATGATAATAAACGCGGAGATGGCGGAGATTGTGTATGCGGAAGGTTATCCGGATGAACTTGCGGAGCTCATACTTCTTGAAAGCGGTATAAAAGTAAGGAAGTACGAGTTGAAAGATGAAGTGAAAGAGAGGATGCTTGTTTAAAGCTCTATCACCTGCACCATTCCGTCTATTTTCCCGTGTTTCAGGCGAACCATCGCATCGGGCACATCTTCGAATCGTATGATCTCTTTTTCTATGCTGAGGTTGAGTCTGTTTGCGATTTTAAGAAACTCTTCTCCGTAATCTCTTCGCACCTGATACACCGTTTTTATTTTTCGCCCCCAGAGATTTGCTGTGTAATTTTTAATGGTGATTGTGCTCATTGAAACCGCACCCAGCACCAGCGTGGCCGCGGGGACAGTGTTTTCCAGAGCCCTTTCAACAAGATTGCCTGCGGTGGGGAAGAATATGAACGCATCGACCTTGTGCGGAAAATCATCAACAGCCAGGTTGCCGATCCAGTCAGCGCCATACTCTCTGGCTATTTTTTTATGTGCTTCGCTTCTGGTGCTTATGTAAACCTCAATGTCCATACTTTTTGCGATGCGAAGAAGATAATACGCTGTGGGACCAAAACCCAGCATACCCAGCCTCTCACCGCTTTCAATTCCAGAGAGCTTAAACGCCAGGTATCCGGTGATTCCCGGGCACATCATGGGTGCGAGTTCTTCCGATGGCAAGGCTATATTTCTCAAATCGAATGCGAAATCCTCATGAATAAGAGTGTATTCGGCAAATCCGCCATCAACCTCGTATCCCGTGCGCTTTATGTTCGGGCAGAAATTTTCCTCACCTCTTTTGCAGTATTTACATTCTCCGCAGGTCCAGTTCAGCCACGAGATTCCGACCCTGTCACCAACCCTGTATTTTGAGACCTTGCTCCCGACAGCGTCAACAACGCCAACAATCTCATGTCCCGGTATGATGGGGATCTTTTTCAGAGGTATATCTCCTTCTGCAATATGCAGATCGGTTCGGCAGATACCGGAATGGGTTATCTTAACTCTTATCTGATGCTCATCAGGCTCAGGGTTCGGAAAATGCTCTTCTTTCAACGGCCCCTGCTCTATGGCCATCTGCTTGTATATTGCCCAGGCTTTCATCATAAGCCCATATATGGCTGACCCATTAATATTTGTTTTGACACGCCAATTACCCATTTCTGTGCAGGAAAGGTTTTAACGGGGTTCGCAATGTACCCCTTGATAGAAAATGTGTCTGGCAATTCCCGGTAAAGTTGTTGAAATCAGAGGAAATACGGCCATAGTGGATTACAACGGTATTCGTAAGGAGGCAAGAATAGATTTTGTAAAGGATGTCAGAGTCGGTGATTATGTTATAGTTCATACAGGATTTGCCATTGAAAAAATCGATGAGGACGAGGCAATAAAAAGCTTGAAGGCGTGGGATGAGGTGCTCCGCGATGAGAACGAATGATATACTGAGTGCTTACAGAAGCCGAGATATAGCACGAAGAATCCTGCAGAGTATAAAAAAAGAAGCGGAGAAACTTTCAAGGCCTGTTAAATTTATGCATGTGTGCGGTACGCATGAGGATACGGTTACACGCGGCGGTATTCGTTCTTTACTTCCTAACAATGTGAGTATTGTTGCAGGTCCTGGTTGCCCTGTATGCATCACGCCCGTTGAGGATATTGTTAAGATGATGGAAATAATGCGCCTTGCCAAAGAGAGCGGGGAGAAAATAACCCTTACCACATTTGGGGATATGTATCGCATACCAACACCGCGGGGAAGTTTCGCGGATATGAGGGCGCAGGGCCATGATGTGAGGATAGTGTACTCGATCTTCGATGCTTATAAAATATCACTGAAAGAAAAAAACCTCGTTGTGCATTTCTCACCCGGATTTGAGACTACAACTGCACCTACCGCAGGGATTCTTGAAAGTGTTGAAAATGACGGTGTGGAGAATTTCAAGATATATTCTGTGCATCGTTTAACACCCCCAGCCGTTGAGGCGCTGATAAAAGCAGGCACATCTTTTGATGGATTGATAGACCCGGGCCATGTATCTACGATAATCGGCGTGCGTGGATGGGAATATATAACAAGGAAGTATGGGGTTCCGCAGGTTGTGGCTGGATTCGAGCCTGTTGATATGCTTGCGGCAATATACACGCTTCTAAAAATGATTAATGATGGGGAAGTAGATATAAAAAATGAATACACACGGGTTGTGAAATATCAGGGAAACACAGCGGCGCAGGAGGCAATATATAAATTTTTCAGAGTTTCGGACGCGAAATGGCGCGCGCTGGGTATAATCCCCAATAGCGGGTTGGAGCTCAGAGAAAAGTATAACTGGATAGATATAAGAAGCAGGTACAATCCTCCAACGCCGAGCCTCCCTGATCTTGAAAAAGGATGCATCTGCGGTGCGGTGCTGCGGGGATATGCATTGCCAACAGAGTGTAAATTGTTCGGAAAAGTATGCACACCTGAAACACCTGTGGGTCCGTGTATGGTATCATACGAAGGCACCTGTCACATATTTTACAAATACGGTGCACTGATATGAGCGCATTAAAAATCCATGTGAGAGGAATCGTGCAGGGTGTGGGATTCAGACCTTTCGTGTACCGTATAGCAACGAGATACGGGTTAAAGGGATTTGTGAAGAATCTGGGCGATGCGGGAGTGGAAATAGTGGTTGAGGGGGAGGCCCATGCCATTAACTGCTTTTTGAAAGCGCTTGAAAATGAAAGTCCCCCACTTGCAGATATACATGATTTAGACATTGTGAAAATACCTCCGCAGGGTTTTGAGGAGTTTGTAATTGAGCAGAGTGAGAAGGGCTCTGGTGCCGGGAAATCGATAATACCACCCGATGTGTCCATATGCGATAATTGTATCAAAGAACTTTTCGACCCTACCAATCCGAGATATATGTATCCATTTATTGTTTGCACCGATTGCGGCCCGAGATTCTCCATAATCGCCGACCTTCCCTACGACAGGGAAAACACCACAATGGCGGAATTCGAAATGTGCGATTTTTGCCGCTCCGAGTACGAAGACCCGCATAACAGGAGATACCATGCTGAGCCTGTGTGCTGTGAAAAATGCGGTCCGAGATATACTCTTTACGATAGCGATGGTGTCGCAATGTCTAAGGACCCGATAAAAAAAGCAGCGCAGTTAATCGATGAGGGTTATATTGTGGCTATAAAGGGTGTGGGTGGTATACATCTTGCCTGCGATGCCACCAACGATTTAGCGGTTAAACGCCTTAGAAAACTGCTGAAAAGACCGCAGCAGCCATTTGCCGTTATGGTTAGAGATATAAATACAGTGCAATCCATCGCTTATTTATCCGAATATGAGAGCGAAGAACTTCAGTCTTACAGAAAACCCATCGTGCTGTTAAGAAAGAAAAAAAGTGCGTTGTCAGAGTATGTTGCTCCTGGACTGCACACTGTCGGAATAATGCTACCTTACGCCGGGGTGCATCTTCTGCTGTTTCATTATTCTAAAACCGATGCGTATGTTATGACCTCCGCGAACATGCCCGGATTGCCTATGATAATAGATAACGAGACGGCGTTAAGCGAGCTCAAAGATATTGCGGATTTCCTTTTGCTTCACAACAGGAAAATACTGAACCGCGTGGACGATAGCGTCGTCAGATTTGTAGATAATAAGAGGGCAGTTATAAGAAGAAGCAGGGGTTTTGTGCCCTTGCCGCTGCCCTTTCCTTCGAATTCGAGATATCTGGCTGTGGGCGCCGAACTTATGAACTCTTTTTCCATAACCAAGCAGGGTTTTATTTATCCGAGCCAGTATATTGGAAACACCACGCACATAGAGACAGTGGAGTTTATGAAAAGCGCATTGAAGCATTTTCAGAGACTGATGAAACTGGATAGGTTCGACGCGGTGGTTTCTGATCTGCATCCGAATTATAACACCACAAAATTTGCGGAAGAGTTTGAAGGAGAGGTTATTAAAGTGCAGCATCATTTTGCACATATCGCGAGTGTTATGCTGGAAAAGAGTGTTCCTGAGGCGATTGGCATAGCGATGGACGGTGTTGGATACGGACTGGACGGCGCCGTTTGGGGCGGTGAGATACTCGCACTGGGTGAAGGTCTTGCGAAGCGTCTGGCACACATTGATTATTTTCCTCTTCCGGGCGGAGATCTTTCAGCGTATTACCCCATTCGCTCTTTAATCGGTTTGTTATCCAGATATAAAAGAGAGGATGAAATAATGGAGTTCATAAAAAAGAATGTTGATGATTACACGCATTCATTACCCCGTGGCCAGCCGGAGCTGGAAATTGCCATTATGCAGGTTGTTCGTGAACTCAACGCACCTTTATCATCCTCAACCGGCAGAGTTCTTGATGCGGTTGCCGCATTAACAGGTGCCGCATTTGAGAGAACATATGAAGGAGAACCCGCCATGAAACTTGAATCTCTGGCCAGTGGAGCATGTGAATCTCCGATTTTTGATATACCCGTGAAAGATGGCAGAATTGAATTTTACAGTATACTGGACGAGCTTGCAGAGTTGCCACCACATAAGGCAGCATTGAGTGCGCATCTATCACTTGCCGAATCATTTTCGAATCTGGCCATAGAGACTGCGGACGCGTTATCTATTAAAAATGTGGTGTTAAACGGTGGGGTTGCGTATAACGAGATAATATCCTCTCATATAAGAAAAAAGGTGGAATCTGCGGGACTGAATTTTTATGTTTCATCTGAGATACCCCGTGGTGATAACGGTTTATCTGTGGGGCAGGCTTACCTGCTTGCTCTCTATCATTCAGGCTCGGTTAAAATAAAAGATATTGGAGAGGTGGTTAAATGAAAATCAAAATGGAGCACGGTGCAGGCGGAGAAATTATGGAACGGTTCATTAAAGAGATTATACTTGAGAATATCCACTTGAGAAACGCTGGTGGCATCGGGCTGGACGAACTCGATGACGGTGCGACTGTACCTGTGGGTGAGGGACATCTGGTATTCACTATTGACGGACACACCGTAAAGCCCCTTTTCTTTCCCGGAGGTGATATAGGTAAACTCTCAGTATCCGGTACGGTTAATGACCTTGCAGTCATGGGCGCAAAACCTCTGGCTCTTGCCAATGCCCTGATTCTTGAGGCTGGAACGGATGCGGATATGGTGAAAAAAATAATTGCATCTATGGATGAAGTATCCAGAGAGGTGCCTGTGCCTATAATTGCGGGTGATACTAAGGTTGTTGATGATAAAATAGGAGTCGTAATAGCCACCGCTGGCATAGGCATGGCAGAGCATCCCATATCTGACGCCGGCTCAAAACCCGGAGACGCTGTGATTGTGAGCGGTACCGTGGGACAGCACGGAATGGCGATAATATGCGCTCGCGAATCAATCAAATTCGAATCCGAGATAAAAAGTGATGTGGGCCCGGTGTGGAATATCGTTAAATCAGTTGCGGACGCGGTGGGATGGGAGCATATCCACGCGATGAAAGACCCCACGCGTGGCGGTATAAGCATGGCACTCAACGAAATGGCGCGGAAAAGCGGTTATGGCGTTGAGATCAAAGAGGAAGATATCCCTGTTTCACCCGAAGTGAGAGCCGCCGGAGAGATGCTGGGCATATCGCCATTCGATGTGGCCTGCGAGGGAAGAGTGGTTATGGTGGTTGACAAAGATTTCGCCGAAGATGCCCTCTATGCGATCCAAAAACAACCCAACGGAAAGGATGCGGCAATCATAGGTAAAATCACAGAAACCTACCCCAAAAAAGTGGTTCTTGAAACGGTTATCGGTGGCAAAAGGTTTTTGGAGCCGCCCATAGGGGATCCTGTGCCAAGGGTATGCTGAGCAGGGCGTCTTAACGGACCAATCAAAACATATACATACCTACACGCAATATGGGTAAACTATGAGAATAGCAATTCCCAGCAAGAACGCCGATGGTTTGGAAAGTGAAGTGGAAGAGCATTTTGGCAGAGCGAGATATTACACGATAATAGAAATTGAAAACAGAAAAATCAAACAGGTGGAGGTTGTTGAATACCCGTATGAGACCCATAATCCGGGAGACATTCCAGAATTCCTGCACGAACACGGCGTGGATACGGTTATTTCTTACGGGATGGGACGCCGGGCGCAGATGTTTTTCAGGGAATTGGGAATTGAAACCATTACAGGCGCCAGCGGTAAAATAGGTGAACTGATAAATCGTTTTCTGAGCAACACACTGAATGTGGATGAATTCTGGAGAGAGCACGGAGATTTTGGAAAGCACGAGGGAGATGTAAATGCATGAATGGGCTCTTGCCGACGGTATAGTGAGAACGGTGCAGGATTTTGCCAGAAAATATAATGCCACGCGCGTAAACGAGGTGAAAATAGTTCTGGGAGAGCTACAGGATGTTGATCCGGAGATACTGAAATTTGCTCTTGAAGAAACGAAAAAAGGCACCGTTATGGAAGATGCAAATCTTGTATTCGTGGAGGAAAAGGCGGTATTCGAATGCAAGAACTGTGGCCACAGATGGTATCTGGATGATGTGAGAGACATCTTGGACGATAAAATCAAAGAAGATGTACATTTTGTACCTGAGGTGGCGCATGCATTCATATCCTGCCCTAACTGCAAAAGCAGAGATTTTGAGATACTTGAAGGGCGCGGTGTGTATATAGATTCAATAACCATAGAGGAGGATTGATCACCATGGATCCGCGCATTGCTGCTATAAGGGCCAGAACCGAATACATAAAAAGAATAATTCCCGTGGCGAGTGGAAAAGGTGGTGTCGGTAAATCTCTTGTTTCCACGGGACTGGCGCTTGCGCTCAAAGAAAAAGGATTCAAAGTTGGGCTTATGGATATGGATTTTAACGGTGCCAGCGATCACATAATTCTTGGCGCCTCGGTGGATGAGTTTCCCGAGGAAGAAAAAGGTGTGGTGCCTCCCGAAATTCACGGCCTGAGATTTATGAGCATCGTGTACTACACGCAGAACAATCCCACTCCGCTTAGAGGTGCAGAGATTTCAAACGCGCTTATAGAACTTTTAGCCATAACGCGCTGGGGAGATTTGGATTATTTAATCATAGATACTCCGCCGGGTATGAGCGATACTTTTCTAGATATCCTGCGATTTCTGAGCAGAGGTGAATTTTTAATCGTCACAACACCCTCACCGCTGAGTTACAATGTAGTGGACAAACTGATTGCGCTTTTAAAAGAGAGGAATCACAAAATAGTTGGAATAGTGGAGAATATGAAAAGAGGTGAAGTTATCAAGGTTACAAATCCTGCGGCGAAGTACAACATTCCCGTTTTGGTGGAAATACCTGTGGTGAATGAGATCGACGAGGTCATAGGAGATCCGGGAAAACTTATGCACTCAGTTTTCGGCGAAAGGATGAAGAGTCTATGCGATAAAATTTGAATATTTTTGATGAAATCTTAACCTTTTTATTTCAATTTCCATTAAACAGAATCATGAAGTTACTTACCACCTTTTGCAGAGGTATGGACTTTCTCAGAAAATACCTTCCAGAACTCGAAATCAGGTGTTTGAAGAACGCGGATATTGAGTTTATAAAATCTGCCGAAATTGCGCTGGTGTTTCACTGGAAAGAGTTCGAAAAGCAACTTCCTCAGATGAAAAATCTCAGGATGATACAATCATTAACAGCGGGTGTGGACCATTTCAATTTTTCAGTAATTCCAGATGATGTTGTTGTATGCTCAAATTCTGGTGCGAATGCGGACGGGGTTGCGGAGCATGCCGTGGCATTGGTAATGGCTGCGGCTAAAAAAATTGTGTGGCGTGACCGACAGATGCGCGATGGCAAATTTCCGCAAATGGAGGAGAGCATTCTCATTAAAGGAAAAAATGTGCTTGTAGTTGGACTTGGCCATGTGGGTCAGAGATGTGCAAGTATATTCAGGTGTATGGGAGCAAATGTCTTCGGTGTAAACAGAACAGGTAAATGCGCTCTGGAGGGTATAGTGGTTGAGAAAATAGATCATTTGGAGGATCTGTTACCGAAAATGGATATAGTTATACTTGCGCTTCCTTTAACCAAAGATACCCGTAATCTCTTTGACAAAAACAAATTTTCAATTATGAAAGATAGCGCGATATTCGTCAATGTTGCGCGGGGGAAAATCGTTGTTGAAAAAGATCTGTACGAACATCTTGTGAATAATCCTCGATTTATAGCAGCGCTCGATGTGTGGTGGAAATATGGTGAAGAATTTCATCAAAATTATCCGTTCGAGAAACTGCAAAATGTCATACTAAGTCCTCACTGTGCGGGAAGTTATGAGGGCTGGTTTGAGAGCCTGTTGAGATCCGCGGTGGAAAACATAAAAGCGTATCTCAGTGGAAACCCAAAAAATATTGTGGATAAAAAAGAGTATCTATGAGGTGATTTTCAAAATAAAATTGTAGGACTTAAGAACGCCGATGACGAAAAATATATCGCACAGAAGGAAGAAAATGCCGCCAGTTGCTCCGAATATCATGGATGGCAAATCTGCAGCTATTACATTTTTGAATAATATGGCCAGGCCTATTAAAGCGAATCCCAGGCCACCCATTATAAACGCTATGGCGATGTATAGGATGATTTCCAACTCTTTTAGATGAGGTATTTTGAACCAGAATCTTATGAACTTCTGACCACCGTAGAGCATGCCTGACGATGCAAGCCAGAAAAGCACAACCGCCAGAAACGAGACAAACATGACTCACACCTCCAGAAACTCTCTGAGCACACTAATGGCCACATTTACAAATCTTATCAAATAGGATGCGAGGAGAATGCCGAGAACGCCTTCTATTATTTCAGCAGCCCATGAAAAGTATAGGGTTCTGTTGAGCATTCCCAAAACTGAAAGTGCAGCAAGCACAGCAGATACCATCATCAGTGCCTTCGTGAACGAGACCCAGATTGAGCCGCTCCGAGAGATTTTAGAATGCAATCTGTATATCATAAAGAACGCAATGCACGAGGCAACGAGCCCTATTATGGTACCAAACACCCCTGGTTCCATGTTTTAGAATGTAAGCAGAAATCAGTTAAAAAATTTATTCATATTTTTTCCAGAGATCCTCAAAATAACTTTCGTAAACGCTGGCAACTTCTTTACTCTCAATCAGAGCATTTGCCTCGTGGTTATACTCCAGTGCGCTGGTGCTCCAGTTGGTTGAGCCTACGATTACTATGCTACCATCTATGATTATGAGTTTGTCATGCGTTGTTTCATTACTCCAGTCAAACTCAACCTGCACACCTTTCGATGTGAAATAATCTTTCCAGTTCTGCGCAGCTTCAACAAGGGCATCGTTTACAAAACCGTAGCCCCGCCCATCGTCCATTATCACACGAACATCCACGCCTCTTTTAGCCGCATCGGCAAGAGTCCGCCCAAGCAGGGATACCTCATGATTGTCCGTATCGGGGTCCCCGTACCACAGTATTTCGTAAATAACCATATGAATGCTTTTCTGAGCGCTTTCGATTTTCTGAATTGCTACAGGATAATAATCTCTGTCATTGAGTGGGATTATTTTCGTATTGTTTGAGTTTATCTCGGTTATTGTTATTCCTGTGGTGCCTGTTCTGGCATTCATCATCTCCGCGGACATAAAGCCTGCGGTAAAAGCAAGAATCACAGTTAATGCAAACAGCGCACGATTGTTCATGGCGTACCCTATGATAAACGCATTATTTAATGTTGTTCTTTAACGAAGAGTGTGTATGTGCCGTAGTGTTCATCATATTTGAAAAAGCCTGTGAGGGTGCAGTATCCATCGCTTTGAATTGCTGTTCTGGAAAAACATTTCAAAGTGTAATTTCCGTTTGAGAGCCAGTATAAATAGCCGTAAAATCTGCGGTATCTGAGCACTTTTCCGTAGATGCAGATGTATTTCCCCTCATATTGTGGGATTTTTGCGATGCTAATATTTTCAGCTATATCTTTGTACGACAGTGAAACTTTATCCACGCGGAGAGTGCCGTTTTTCACAAAACCATAGAAATACGCTCTGTTCTCTCCGTTGTAACCGCCGGGAACATATAACCATGCTGCCTTAATCCCATCTGTGATTTCTATCTGGCTTCCATTGACGAGCTCTTTAGAACGGGTAATTTTTCCCGCAACGGTTATGAGCAATCCTCTGTAATAATAGGGATTTTTCAGCAGTATCTGAAGTGTGAGTTTTAGAGATTTGCTCGCAACGATGATGTCTTTTTTATTTTTCACAATTATTTCAGGAGAGTTGTGATAGCTCTGAACATACCCAACTAAATTCACGGTGCATCCCGGAGCAATATTTGTGTGGAATTCCAGATAAGCGTAGGCATTTAAAGTGAAATTTGTATCGGTAATTTCCAAAAGCATACCGTTGGTGGTGTTATGGTAATATAGCACGAGCGCACGCAGATTCACATAATCTCCAATATGATTGGAAAGCTCATTCATACTAATTTTTTCAGGGGTTATAGTGTACTGCGCCACATACACGCCTGCAGTTCCGAGAATGGCTACCACTGCTATGATGAGAACAGCTTTTTCCGAAACATCTGCCGCCTCCATCTCAACGGGCATAGAAGTGCCATAGATAAAATTTGCCGTTGTTGATCAAAGCATTTCAGCGGAAGGAAATCAGTGAAAGGCAAAATCCTTATTTACTTTCCATCAATTTCGCATTTATGGTAACCATAGTGGAAAAAATACTGCAGATGCACTCTAATGAGAAGGTGGAGCCCGGTAAGATTGTGTGGATAGATCTGGACATCATAACTGCCAGAGAATTTGGTGGCCCCAATGTTGTAAAACACCTGTATTCAAATTTTGAAGGCAACTATGTTGCAAAAAAGGAGTCAACATTTTTCACATTCGATCTGAGCGTGCCTGCAAAGACGCTTAAATATGCCCTTGCGCAGGATGTTTGCAGGAAATTTGCAAAGAAGACGGGAATCAGAGTTTTCGACATAAATCAGGGAATCGGCACGCATGTTCTCATCGATAACGGAATAGTCAGGCCCGGTATGACCGCGGTTGGAACAGATTCACACTACAACATACTCGGTGCCATAGGTGTTTTCGGTCAGGGGATGGGTGATAAGGATATCGCATTCGCGTTCAAAACAGGAAAAACATGGTTTGAAGTGCCCGAAACGATGAAAGTTGTTGTTGAAGGCCAGATTGACTATCCTGCCACGGCAAGAGATATCACATTCGCCGTGATGAGAGAGCTCGGACCGGCCGGTGCACTTGGTCTGGCCATAGAGTATTACGGAGACGCGATCGAAAGCCTTTCCATAGATGGCAGGATAACACTGGGATCCCAGACAACCGAGATGGGTGGCATAGTGGGATTCACTCCCATGGACGAAAAACTAATACGCTTTTATGAAGAGAAGGGCATATATGTGAAACCTATATTTCCAGACAAAGATGCGGATTATGTCAAGGAAGTGAATATCGATGTCAACAACCTTGAGCCTCTTATGGCCGAACCGCCGAATCCATGCAACATCAAACCAGTTTCTGAATTTGAAGGTATGGAAATCGATGGCGCTTTTATAGGCTCATGCACCAACGGAAGATACGAGGATCTGCTCATAGCTGCAAAAATACTTAAGGGTAATAAGGTGAAGGTACCTTTAACAATAACTCCCACGACCCGTGCGGTATGGATGAAAGCAATTGAGAACGGTCTGTGGAGGATATTCGCCGAAGCGGGAGCAGTGCTCACCAATCCCGGATGCGGTGGCTGCGCGGAGGGAATGCCCGGATTGATAGGTGAGGAGATATTCCTGAGC
>WAOZ01000008.1 GCA_015520975.1 DHVE2 group archaeon
TCTTCAATAGCCATATTATGCGTTATGATGCAAACATATTTTAGATTTCCGATTATAGTATGACGAATTATTAATAACTCAACACAATACCCTGACCATGGTCGAATTCTCCGTCCCCGTGCAAAATAACACCAAACTTGGCAGGGTGGTTGAGAAGATAAAAGAGGATGTGGAACTTCAAACATACTGGAAAGCATCTAACATAATCGCCATAGACCGCCTCGGACTGAACGACCACGGCCCGGTGCATGTGAAAATAGTCGCAAACCTATCCCTTAAGATGCTGCGGATTCTTATGTCTAAAGGCATAGAGCCGGGTGTTGTGAAAAATTACAATTTAACGAATGACGATGCGGAAGTGGTGGTGGTTCTTGCGTCTGCACTTCATGATGTCGGCCATGCCATACACCGGGTTGAGCATGAGAACAACAGCCTTGTACTTGCAGCACCGATTATAGACCGCATACTTGAGGGCATTTACAGTGGCGAGGAAAAATACATAATAAAAGCGGAGACGCTTCACGCGATATTCGCGCACAGAGCGAGCATCTATCCCCTCACGCTTGAGGCGGGCGTGGTGAAAATAGCGGATGCCCTGGATATGGAAGAGGGCCGTGCGAGGATACCGTTTAAAATAGGGAAGGTGAACATACACTCAGTCTCCGCGATAGCCATAAAGGAGGTGGAAGTGGTTGAAGGTACGCACAAACCGCTTAAAGTTATAATTAAAATGAAAAACTCGGCGGGCATATTTCAGGTGGATGAATTGCTGAAAAATAAAATTGAAACTTCGGGCATAAAGCACCTGATAGAGGTTCGAGCCGAGGTGATCGGCGATACCGAGGAAAAGATAGTTGATGAGGTGAATTTCTGAAATTTAAGGGGGAGATGTGAATGCCTGAAAATACAAAACCCGCGGTAAAGCACAGGGTTCTGTTTAAAACCATCATCGGCTCACATATGTGGAATATGGGCCATATAAACAGCGATGTTGACTATTTTGTATGCTTCGCTTACGATACTAGGGAGATACTGAGAAATCTGCGAGCGCTGCAGGAATCTTTTTTCGTGCATACTGCACGCGAGGATACCCATTATCACGAAATAGGCAAGGTTGTGGAACAACTTCTGAAGGGTAATCTCAACTATATCCTCGGTGTGATGAGCCCTGTAATTGTCATTACTTCCCGGTACCATAAAAAGCTGAAAGAGTTGCTGGAGAGATATCCTCCCCGAAACGCCTATCATTCCATTCGCGGATTCGCAATAAATAATTATGAACGTGCTCTGAAAGAAGAGTCCCCGCCGACGGAGCACAGGCTCAATAAGATACTGCGCGTGCTTGAGTTCGGCATAACGCTTTTAAAAACTGGAGTTTACGAGTTCAGGGCGGTGAGCGGCGCAACGCCAGATCTTATAAAAACAAAGCTGAAAGAACTGGATGCAGCATACAGAAAAAGCACGCTGAACGAGAGAATACCTGAAGACGCCATCAGAGACCTGCTTTTAGAAATAAGGCTTGAAAATTTAAAAGATGTGGAATAAAAAATGTTGCGAGATCACTGCTCTTCACTGCTCTCTTTATTTTCTGCTTTTTCCTCCTCTTTCGTTTCCTCTTCCTCTTTTCCCACTAAATCTCGCTTTTCCTCTGATTCTTTCTTCTCCTCTTTTTTTGGATATATTTCCACAAATTTCACATTTTTGTTATCCACATAGTTCCTGATATCGCCCACGATCACATATTTCGCAACATTCCAGTTTGAATCGTATTTGCATACATCTGGCAGTTCGATAATAATATCCTCACCTTCTATTTTTATGTTGAATTTATCCACATCCTTGCCATAATCCATATGTATTATGGCTCTTACTTTTTCAACAGGGTCTTCAACCTTCTCAATAATTTTGAATCTGTATTTGAGTTTCTTGCCCGCGAGCGGGTGATTGAAATCCACAACAACGCGTCCCGGGGTAACGGTGACAATTCTGCCACGCTTGTTGTTTATGACCACCTCTTTACCTGGCTCGGGCTCTACTTTCTGTCTCACGAATTCTCTGTAGGACAGTATCTTCACGAGTTTTGGATCGCGGGCACCGTACGCTTTCTCCGGCTCAACGATTATTTCGCACTCTTTTCCGATTTCTGCCTTCAAAAGCTCCTCTTCAACGCCTTTGATTATACGCCCTTCACCGAGTATGGTGTACATAGGGCCGTAATTGAGATTAGGATCGTGTATGCCA
>WAOZ01000009.1 GCA_015520975.1 DHVE2 group archaeon
ACTGTTCTATGAAACGGCTGCTAAATCGGAACTCGTGGTTACCGATAACCCCGTCAACACCGCAGGATTCAAAAAAGTCGGAGATTGGTGGGTTGGCGGGATGGTTTCTGATAAACATTTCTCCCAGAAAGAAATCGTGTCGTACATACTCTGGAAAAACAGATGTGTCCCGGGAAGAAAACTCCGCTCCGTGCTGGATGTGGCCAGATACATCATGGGGGTACACACAGACTATGAGAGCTTCAGGGCTTTCAAACCATTATCCATTGAAAAATACTTTTTATCGGAGCTTCTGTACGAAGGTCCTGATCTCAAATACACTAAAATCTATGCGCCCAGAGAAATCTTCGGGCTGTTCATGGCGCTTAAAAATCTCAAAATTGATGATGATATGGCAGTCATTCTTCGAATTTTCGAAAAATACAAGAAGATGAGCGTGAAAGAGATAATGGAAGAATCGCCGCTCGGTATGGAAAGAACAAATCGCGCCCTTACCGCGCTTTACAATGCGAACAGGATCGTCAGATGCCCTCGTGGCTACATTCTGGTCGAGAAAAGATACAGCAGAGAATACGCCGCTGAGAGATTTACAGAAACATTGCTTGAAATATTCGGGCTGGTAAGTCCAGAAATGATTCACGCTTTATCAAATGGCACCATCTCTGCGTATGAAGCAAAAACCATTCTGGATACATTCCCGCTGGAAAAAGGCATGTTCCTCAACAACGGAAAAATATACCGTATGCCCAGAGAAGATCTTGAAGACATGGAGTATATAGAGCCACACAGCGGTGTTCTTATACTTCATCCCCACGATATACTCAATGAATACCTCTCGTTCATATACCCGCAGAGCTTCAGCGGCGGATTTCTTGTGCTGAAAAAGGGCGAAATAATCGGAACGGTGAAAGCAAAACTGAAAAAAAGAAGTTTCACCATAACGAAAGCTTCCACGGAAGAGGCAGAAGATGTGTTTAAAAAATATTTCAGGGTTCTGTGAGAGATTCTATTATCTCAACACTTCTGCTCGCGCCTATTCGATTCGCACCCGCTTCAAGCATCTTTATGGCCTCTGCGGCGGTTCGTATGCCTCCTGCAGCTTTGACACCAATTTCCGGGCCCACCGTTTTCCGCATAAGTTTTACATCCTCCTCCCGTGCCCCCCACACGCCGAAACCTGTGGATGTTTTGACGAAATCCGCGTCTGCACGAACCGCAATCTCGCACGCCTTCGCAATTTCCTCCCGCGTGAGATAACATGTCTCGAGTATCACCTTTACCTTTGCACCCATACTGTGAGCTGCTTCCACAACAGCCCGAATGTCGTTATACACGGCATCGTAATCTCCGTCTTTCATAGCGCCGATGTTCATCACCATATCTATTTCTTCAGCACCGTCCTTTATCGCCATTATTGTTTCCTGGACCTTAACCTCCGGGTATGTTGCACCCAGCGGGAATCCAACAACCGCGGCTATCTTCACATCAGAACCCTTCAGAAAATCCCTCGCATCTTTCACACGGTACGGATTCACACAGACGGCATAAAAACCGTATTTGAGCGCTTCATCACACAGTTTTTTTATGTCATCCCGCGTTGCATCGGGTTTAAGATTGGTATGGTCTATGAATTTCGCAAGTTCCTCCCTTTTCATATCCCTCTAAATTGAGTATCCAGATAAAAAGATTTGCTTTTTTAGATGAAAAGGAGTATGGAAACGCCCCTTCTCCCCCATCCCTTGCGGGAAATGGGGCCGCCGAGATTTGAACTCGGGTCGCCACCGCCCCAGGGTGGTAGGATGCCAAGCTACCCTACGGCCCCACAGCTTTCGGCATCCCTTTGCCCTATTTCAATCGAAGGGCATAACATCGTCTATGAGCTCAACATGGCTCAGAATCATCCTGCGGCAGCAGTATCTTTTTATCCCAAGGTCATCGAATATTTTCTGAATTTCCTCGGTTGTGGGTTCTCTGTTTTCAGTTTCGCGGATCAGGTTGATTCTGCTGATAAATGCGTTGTATTCGGATGCTATGGGTCTGCCGCAGGAGAAACATCGTACAGGCACCATCATTTAAATCACCTGTACGATTTCTGTCTCCGCTTCCTAGCGCCTCTTCCAAGAGGCAGTTTCGGAAGCTTGCGCCTTACATCGTTAACCAGCAATGTTCTGTCATACTCCTTAAACAGTCTCTCAATTTCAGGGTCTTTGAAGTAAGAATTTATTGCACGAGCCACTGCGGTTCTTGATGCTTCCGCCTGGCCCATCACGCCTCCGCCCTTTACCTTTATTTCAACATCTATTTTGTTCAATTTATCGCCTATAAGGGCGAGAGGCTCCATGACTGTTAATCGTGCAAGCTCGGGCTCCCATATTTCTATGGGCACATGGTTTATTCTCACTCTGCCCTTGCCCTCTTTAACAACCGCCCTCGCAATGGCGGTTTTTCTTTTACCACTTGCTATGGCCACTTTCATTTTCTCACCTCAACTTGGCTCCAAGATGCTTGGACAATTCCGCAAGCGTGATGAAACCCTTAAGCTTATTATTCTTCGCCTCTTCAATCTTTTCAATATCGCAGTTCTCAAATTCTTTGGGTATGCCCATGTAAACCCTCAATCTTTTATATGCTGCCCTGCCAGAGCTTTTTTTCATAGGCAGCATACCTCTTACAGTTCTCCTCAATATTCTGTCGGGCATTTTGGGATAATAGGGTCCTTTTCTCACACTCCCTATATTTCTGCGCTCTATGTACTTGTTGATTATGTAATATTTGTTTCCAATGATAACGGCCTTTTCGGCGTTCACAATTACAATTTCTTCACCTTCAAGAAGGCGCTTCGCCACAACGCTTGCAAGGCGCCCGAGAACCATATTATCTGCATCAATAACCTTCATCGTGAATCACCCCATAATTCTGACATTCGTGCCACGGGGATTCTCGTCCATAAGCTCCCTTATAGATATCACACGGCCACCGGCTTTTTCGATTTTCTCTCTGGCGCTTCTGGAAAATTTCCAGGCTGCAACAGTGACCTTTTTTGTGAGAACCCCGGAGCCAAGAACCTTACCCGGTACGATTATCGTTTCACCATCATTAGCATAACGCTCAAGTCTACTGACATTTACCTCCGGCCAGACACGCAGAGGCCTTTCAAGACGCTCCGCGATGTCTCGCCAGATAGGCGCCTTGTGTTCTTTCGACTTCATTTTCAGCTCGCGGATCAGTTCCACGAGCTCCGGATTTTCTTTTTTTCCCGCCATATCTGACTCCTCCGACATCGCAGTTGTAAAAGCGCCATGAGAATACCCTTTATAAAGGTTTTCATAAAACCCATCAGTTTTGCACGGTATCTATAAAAATACAGCGATTTTTGACGCCGTTAATTCACATCATGGGATAATAATGAAATTCTTTAATAACATTCCCCCATGTAAGGCTCAAATACGGTGATGAAAATGGATATCATCGAAAATGTTATAAAATGGGCGGAATCCAATATAGACGCGGATTATGTTGAGATACGGTATGAAAATATCAGCCGCCTTCATGTGGAACTGAAAGACGGTATTTTTCCAACATTCACAACACGCGGCTCTGAAGGTTTTGCGGTGAGAGTGCTTTCCAGTGGCGCGTGGGGTTTCTCCACCACAACCTCTCCAGAGCGACTTAGAGAAGCTGTGGAAAAAGCACATAGAATGGCAAAGGCCATCGGTGCATCCAGAAAGGAAAAAATTACACTTGCAGAGATCAAGCCTGTGAAAGCATACGTGAACTCAAAAATGAGAATAAAACCTGTCGGGGTTTCAATCGAAGACAAAATCGAAAGAATGAAAGAGCTTGAAAAAGAATTGAAAAAAGAGAGCTGCGTCAAATCCATACAGATAAGGTACGAAGATGCCACTGGTAAAAAGATACTGCGAACATCTGAAGGTACCGAGATAGAGTGGGACATGAACTATGTGTGGCAGTATGTATGGGTCACGGGAAAAGATCACAAAGGTATGGCAGCGGCAAGAGATGAGATCGGAAGTGTGGAACGCGGCTGGGAACTTTTCGAAGATGAAAACGCAGAAACTATATCAGAGAGGATTCTGAGAAAACTCAAAGCCCAGTTAAACGGCGTGCATCCAAAAAGAGGGGAGTTCCCCATAGTGGCCGCACCGATTATCGTGGGCATAATCGCACATGAAGCGCTGGGACATCTGGCAGAGGCGGATTTGACTATAAACTCTGCGTTCAGAGACCTCGTGGGAAAACAGATAGCCCCTGAATATGTGAATATGAGCGACAGAATTGTTGAGGATGGCTTCGGAAATGATATGTACGATGACGAGGGCGTACCAATCAAAGATGTGCACATAATTGAAAATGGCATCCTGAAAGAAATTATGCTCAACAGAGAGTACGCTGCAAAGTGGAATATGGAGCCAAACGGCCATGCAAGAGCAGAGAGCTATTCTGTGCCGCCAATCATAAGAATGCGAAATACGGTATTTGAGCGGGGCGATCACACTCTTGAAGAGTTGCTGGAAGGAATCAAATTCGGATATTACCTTGTTGATTTCAGGGGTGGACAGGCGGAATTGAACTCTTCATTCCAGGTTGGAGTCCAGGAAGGATATGTGATAAGAGACGGTGAAATCGCAGAATCCATCAAAGACACTTCAATAAGCGGTATAGCAATCGAAGCTCTGAAACACATATCGGCGGTGGGCAAGGATTTCGGGCTTGAAATGGGAAGATGCGGTAAGGGTCAGATGGCTTATGTGAGTAGTGGAGGACCGCATATGAGATTTGAAAAAGGAATTGTTGTGGGGGGACAGCAATGAACCTGATAAAATATGGTGAGAAGTACTTTGACGAAGTTGAGATAAGCAGATACCACAGGAAGTATGCAAGCGTTTCCGCAGAGATGAATGATGTTTCCATGGCATCGATGAACGATACCACTGTGTGGGTGATAAGGGGTGTAACGGATAAGAGAATGGGCATAGCAGTTGTTGAGGGAAACAGAGAAGAAAAAGTGCTCAAAGGTATCGAACTGGCATATAAACTCTCAAAAACAAACGAGCCAGATTCTGCCTGGGAATCTTTCCCGGATAAAAAGCAGAATTATCATGCCGCACCGCCAGTGGATAAACGCGTGAAGGATGTCAATCCCGATGAGCTTATTGCAAATACGATAAAGGGCATCACCGAGATATTAAACAAAGATAGCAATGCAGTGGTTGCCGGCTCGGAGATGGGTGCAGTCTGGATTGAAAACTCCGTTGAAAATTCCCACGGCATTGAGGTGACACAGCGCGACGGTGGTATGTACTATTACATTTACGCCATAGGAAGGAAAAACGGTAGAGTGACACCGGGCATCATAGAGCTGGACGCACGCCGCGAGGCTTTTGTAGATGTGGATTTTGTGGTGAATGGTGTTTTGGAAAAATTGAAACACGCGTACAATATGCTTCAGGCTGATTCGAATGAAAGCAGTCTGATTTTCGAGCCTCTTGCTCTTGCAGAGCTGTTCACATACGCGCTTTATCCCGCGTTCAGAGGCGAGCGATGCGTCAAAGAAACCAGTCCTCTTTGCAACAAGGAAGGAGAGGAGATAATGAGTGAAAGCATCACCATAACCGACGATCCGTTCCATCCAAAAAGTCTGAACCCATTAATCGCAGATGATGAGGGCGTTGCCACACGGAAGCATATTATCGTTGAGAAAGGTGTATTCAAAGGTTTCCTGTGGGACAACTACTGGGGCAAAATAAGTGGAAAAGATAGCACAGGTCACGGAATAAGAACCCTAAAAACTGGTGCCATAAACATCGGTGCGCACAATATGGTTATAAATGAAGGCAAAAGAAGCATTGAAGATATCATTGGAGCTATGAAACACGGATACATCGTATCCTCGCTTCAGGGTGCGCATTCAAGCAACCCCGACACGGGCGATTTTGCGGTGGTGGCAAATCCGGCGTTCGTTGTTAAGGACGGAGAAATTGTGGGCTCAACGGTGCTAATGCTTTCCGGAAATGTGTATTCCATTCTCAAAAATGTTGAAGAAATCAGCAAAGAGTCGCGTCCAATGTACGCGATCGCCAGAGGTGTGTATCCCTATGTTCTTTTCAGAGATATGAAAATAGCACCGGTGAGCAGGTGATACGATGAAGGCTCTAGCAGTGATTCTCATCGTTTCTATGCTTTTTATTCCCCTTCGTGGCTTCTCGGGATTTACAGCAAGCGACCCTCAGGATACAGATTTACCGGATTTCGACATTATAAAATTCGGAGCCTTTGAAAAAAATAACTCTCTTATCGTATGGATGCAGGTGCGTGGCAAGATAGAAGAGCTCCCAACGCAGGGCTACATAAAAAGCTATGATGTGAACATATCTTCAGACTCGGAGTATGTGCATTTCTATCTGGTATCAAAATACGATCTGATTGCGGAGGTTTACGCGTTTGTGAAGGATAGTACTTCATCATATTCCTTCACAAATTACACCGTCAGTGGAGCAAATTTATCTGTAACACTACCATTGCAGAAATATCCGTGGATGATGAGTAATCCTCATTTTAAATACACCGCGATGATCGCGAAAATCGGCGCATCGGTGCCGGAGGCCATGGACACTGCCGAGTACCCCGAAGAAAATAACTCAGGTGGCGGTGAGGTACCGTACATGTATTACGGATTGGCCATTGGCATTGCGGCTCTATGTAGTGTTGCAGCATACCTGTTTTTAAGGAGAAAAAAGTGAAATCTTTTTAATATCTTTTTACGATTTCGGTTCATGAAAATTGACGGAGAATCGCTCACGGTGAACGATGTAGTTGCAGCTGCAAGATTTGGTGAGAGAGTCAGCATAGATGAAAGTTGCATGGAAAAAGTGAAACAATCGCGTGAAGTCATAGAGAGAATTCTGAATGAGAAAAAAACCGTGTACGGCATAAACACCGGGCTCGGAGATCTTGTTAAGGTGAGAATATCCCCCGATGACCTTAAAAAACTCCAGATAAATCTTGTCCGAAGCCATTCTGCCGGTGTCGGAGCATACCTGTCCGAAGAAGTCGTGAGGGGCGCTATGCTGATAAGGGCAAACAGTCTTCTCAAGGGTCACTCTGGTGTCAGACCTGAAGTTATAGATCTTCTCATAAATATGCTGAATAAAAGGATTGCCCCCGCTGTGCCCATGTACGGTAGCGTGGGTGCGAGTGGGGACCTTGCTCCTATGGCGCATATAGCACTGGCTATGATGGGAGAGGGAAAAGTGTTTTACCACGGCAAAATTATGAATGCGGAAGAGGCGATGAAGAGAGAGGGGTTAACTCCGCTGGAGCTTAAGGAAAAAGAGGGACTGGCAATTCTGAACGGGACATCTTTCATGGCATCTTACGCATCTCTCGCCGTGCACGATTCCTACAATCTGGTAAAAAATTCGCTTGTATCCGCAGCCATGAGTTTCGAAGCGCTTCACGGCACAGATGCTGCACTGGACGAGAGAATTATGAAAGTACGCCCGCATCCCGGACAGATACGCATAGCCGAAAATCTGCGAAGATTGCTTGAGGACAGCGTGATAGTTAAATCCGCAAGGAAGGAGAAAGTTCAGGACTCTTACACATTGAGATGCATACCCCAAGTATACGGTGCCGTGCTGGATGCAATCAATTATGTTCGAGCCGTTGTTGAGATAGAGATAAATTCAGTTACTGATAACCCAATAGTGTTTGATTCACCCATCTCTGGCGGCAATTTTCACGGTGAACCGCTGGCTTTAGCGCTTGATTTTCTTGGCATAGCCATAACGGATCTGGGAAATATGATTGAGAGAAGAATCGCCAGACTCGTTGACAGTTCACTCAGCGGTTTGCCACATTTCCTTATAGAGAACAGCGGATTAAATTCCGGATTTATGATCCCTCAGTACACAGCCGCCGCGTTATGCAACAGAAACAAAATTCTGGCACATCCTGCCAGCGCGGATACCATTCCGACTAGCGCCAATCAGGAAGACCATGTGAGTATGGGCATGAATGCGGCCATCAAAGCAGCAGAAATAATAGAGAACACGGAATACATAGTTGCAATAGAATTGCTCTGCGCCAATCAGGCTCTTCATTTAAGTAAAGCTTCCGCAACGACAGTAAAAATTGCTCAAGAAACCATAAATGTTGATAAAATCGATGAGGACACCGTATTCACGCCACTTATAGAAAAACTAAAGAAAATGGTGAAAAACGGCGATATTGTCAGGGCCGTTGAGAAAAGGTGCCCTATATCCCTCTGAGAATATTTTTTATCTCCTTCACGTCCAAATTCGTCACGGCCAGAGGTATGTTCTCCAAGGTTGCGAGTTTCAAAGCTAGTGCATCAACGCGCTCTGGTTTAACATACACAACAGCGCTGGGCTTGAGTGGATGTGCCCTTATGGCGACCATCGGCGACCTGCCATATTTCACCCCTGTGAAAATGAGCACCCGATCTATGCTCCAGCCATAAACTTTCAGATAATCGTAAGAATTGTAGTTCAGTATGGCTTTGAGGCTATCAAGGATTGTGTATCCGTATACGGGTCTTATTATTTCCATGTTTTTATTCAGAATCTCCGCATCGATTAGTTTCATAAATTCCTCAACCTTGATTTCGTAGGGAAAATCCCGAATATCAAGTATCGCATCCTCACCGTATCGCGGCATGAACTTTTTTATTGTCTTCCCACCCTTTGCCTCGTCGATTTCTATAAGTGCAAGCACAAACCGCCTTACCATACCCACCCCGGGGGATTTTCTGCGTCCAGATTCGTAATCGCTTATCACAGAGGACGATATTCCCAGATGCCTTGCAAGCTCCTGCTGCGACACCCCAAATATTTCCCTCCATTTTCGCATGGTGGCACCGGGCTTTTCAGATATAACTATCTCCCCCGCGATTTTTTCCACAAGTTCCATGGTAAATAGTATGCACCCAACGCATTTAATTCCTTCGTCTCCATAACCCAAAAATGTTAATACACTCATATGCATGCCCATACAAATGAACCTCCAAGAAATTATTGATGATTTCCGTACGATTTTGAGAGGAAATATCGGAATTCTTTTTGTAACCTGGATACTTCTTGGTTTTGGGGGCAATATAGTTCACAGATTTGACGGCATATATTTTTCAGCCCTTGGCGCCTCCGCCACAATTTTAGGTCTGATGGGTGCGCTCACCTTCGGAATGATGGCTCTTTTGCAGATCCCCGGCGGTTATCTTGCAGATATATTCGGCAGAAAGAGAGTTATTGTCACCTTCACTTTCGTAATGGCACTTTCCATGCTTATTTTCGCGTTCGCACCTTCGTGGCAGTACATCGTTATCGGACTTATTATTTCCAATGTGACCCTTCTTTATCAGCCAGCACTGTTCTCCATTTTAATGGATTCGCTCCCCGAAAATCAGAGAGCAGAAGGCTTTGCCATAACCAATATATCGATGATACCCGGCATATTCGGCCCGATAATAGGCGGGGTTCTCATAGCCACATACGGTGTCATCGGAGGAATGCGTCTGGGTTATCTGATTCTGTTCTTTCTGGCCATAAGCGCAGCGTTGCTCAGAATGCGTCTAAAAGAAACTCTGCATATAAAAAGAACCAAAAGCAAAACTGGGTTTTTTGAAAGTTTCAAGATACTCAAGAATCTGAAAAGGGAGTCTTTCTACCTTTTGTTCGTGAATGTTATAATCTCAGGCGCCAGCGGACTCATTGGATATTTTATAGTTAAGTATTCTGTGGGATACACATCCGCGTTTATGTTCGGACTTGCTATGGCGATCATGACTTTTGTTATGGTGATGGTGAGCATTCCTGTGGCCAAAATAGCGGACACATACGGTAAAGAGAGATTTTTCGTGGCTGGCATATTTCTTTACGCTGCGGCAACCGGTATTTTCATAGTGCCTACCGTGACCACACTTTTCCTTTACAGCGTAT
>WAOZ01000010.1 GCA_015520975.1 DHVE2 group archaeon
CTCTCCTCGTTTCTGACAGTGATGACAACGCTTATAAACACATCAGCGTATATCTTTCGACATTAATATATTTTCGTGCTGTGCGTGAGGAAAAGAATTTTAAATAAGAACACCTTAAACACCAGTATGCTTGATTCGCTGGGAGAGTCGCTGCGCAATACAATACGCAAAATTACAAAAGCAGGATATGTGGATAAAGCCCTTATTAAAGAGGTTGTTCGCGATATACAGCGCGCGTTGCTAAAAGGGGATGTTGAGGTTCATCTGGCTCTGAAACTCTCCAAAAATGTCGAAAAACGTGCGCTTGAAGAGAAGCCTCCTGCGGGTATGAGTCACCGCGATTTTCTGATAAAGATAATTTACGAAGAGCTTGTGGCGATTCTCGGTAAGGAAAAAGAAATATCTCTCAAACCCCAGAAAATAATGCTGGTTGGATTGTACGGGCAGGGTAAAACCACAACAGCTGCGAAACTTGCCAAATTCTATCAGAAAAAGGGGCTTAGCGTGGCGCTGATCGCGTGTGATGTGCACAGGCCCGCAGCCTATGACCAACTCAAACAGCTTGGCGATAAAATAAATGTGCCTGTATTCGGAATACCCGGAGAGCGCGATGCCAGAGTGATAGCGCGCGAAGCGATGAAAAAAATGAAAGATTATCAGGTTAAGATTTTCGACACCTCCGGACGTCATGCTCTTGAGGAGGATCTTATTGAAGAGATAAAAGATCTGAAAGAAATCATATCTCCCGATGAAATTTTTCTGGTGATGGACGCCACGATAGGGCAGCAGGCCGGTAAACAGGCAAAGGCGTTCCATGATGCAGTGGGAATCACGGGCGTGATAATCACTAAGATGGACGGCAGTGCCAAAGGCGGTGGTGCATTAAGCGCCGTGGCCACCACGGGCGCGCCGGTGGTTTTTATAGGTACTGGAGAGCATCTGGATGATATAGAGTATTTCAACCCCACACGGTTCATCTCCCGCTTGCTCGGCATGGGTGACCTTGAAACGCTGCTCGAAACTGCACGTGAAATGGAAATAGAGGAAGAAAAAGCTGAGAAGATTATGGAACGAATGATGAGCGGCAAATTCAATCTGAAGGATATGTACGAAATCTGGGAGCAGATGTCCAAGCCCGGTATACTCCAGAAGATTCTTTACTCGCTTCCGTTTTTGAAGATGGGTGATATCGATAAAAATATGGTGGAAGAGAGCGAAGAAAAACTTCGCAGATACAGGGTCATAATGGATTCCATGACCTATGAGGAGCTTGAAAATCCGGAAATAATAAAAGCATCTCGAATAAGGCGCATAGCACGGGGAAGTGGTAAGAGTGAGAGAGAGGTTCGTGCACTTCTAAAAGAGTACAACAGGATGAAGAAGATGATGAAGCAGATGCGTGGTAACAGAAAGCTTATGCGTGCCCTTAGAAAGCAGATGAAATCTGGAAATCTTGATCTTATGGGATTCAAATGAGGGTGTTTATTGTTGTGGCACATAAATTTAAAGGCGAGATTAACCTGAATGATCTTCCCGGCTCTGGCAGAATTGATGTGGTTTGCAGATGCATAAATGCCGCAATTTTCATGTCTCACAGAATCCGAAAAGATGTGGAGTTCTATGCATATTTTCCGAATCTCGGCGTCAGAATAAGGATAGATTCATCCCGCGTTAAATACCTTAACCCCGATGAGAGAAGCACGGCGGCGCTTATCCGCAACGCTCTCAAGCAGGGGGCAACGGAAGAAGAGAAAACCAGTTCTCCGGGATTCTATATCAAAAAAAGCACATTTGAAAACCTTCTTGAAGAAGTGTCCTCCAAATATTCTTTGTATTACCTCCATGAAGAAGGCGATGATATTCGAGAAATAAAAATAAAATCAAATCCCGCATTCGTTTTAAGTGACAGTTTGAATCTAACCGAAGAGGAAGAAGAGATAGTAAATAGATACTCTACCGCTCGTATATCTGTATCACCGCACTCTCTGCTTGGTTCGCATGCGATAGTTATAACGCATAACGAGCTGGACAGGCGAGGGTTATGATGCTCAGATTATCATACGGCACCGCGGCGAAGGTGGGTATAATAAAAGCGAAAATTGCTGCGGAGCCCACAACAGCGTACATAATGCTTGGAGAGAAATGTGTATCCAACTGCTCTTTCTGTGCGCAGGCAAGAACCCGGGGGAGAAGCGATTATCTCTCAAGGGTTCTCTGGATACCGTGCGATGAAAAAATTCTTTCACATCTGACAAATTTTTCAAGAATATGTTTTCAGGTTCTGGATTATCCTGGGATGGTTGATGATATTGTGGATGCGCTGAAAAATGTGCCGAAAGATTCCAGAGTGTCCGTATCCATAGTACCCATTTCTTTTGAAGACATGAAGCACATAAAGGATGCCGGTGCGGAAGGTATAAGCATCGCACTGGACGCGGTAACTGAGGATCTCTTCAAAAAAGTCAAAGGTGAATATGTCGGCAACAGGTTCAGATGGAATGATGTCTGGCGTGCACTCGAAGATGCGACAAAAATCTTTTCCATAGTGAACACGCACATCATCGTGGGTTTGGGGGAAACAGACAGAGATATATACACAGCGATGGTAAAACTTGCAAATATGGGGGTCTCGGTTGCACTGTTCTCGTACACGCCCATTGTCGGTGGAAATGCACCTGAACTGAACAGATACCGAAACATACAGTTGCTGAGATATCTGATTTTCAGAGGCTATTCAGATATCGCTGAATTCGATGAGGGAAAATTATCCGTTCTGCGTGTACCTTTGAGTGAGAGAAAAAATATAGAACGCGGTTTGCCGTTTATGACATCAGGCTGTCCCGGATGCAACAGACCGTTTTACAACGAACGCCCATCTGGAAATCTCTATAATTATCCCTTCCTCCCAGATACGCACAGCGTTTCGAAAGATATGAAACTTTTGCAATCATACGCGCATATTGAGTGGATTCAGTGAACCCGAGACAGTATGCCCATTCTTTTGATATAGAATTTTTGGACTTCCTCTTCTGGCAAAAACGAGCGCTCTATTTCGCGCATCCTTTCCACGAACATTTTCAGGTCTTCAACGGTTATATTTCCACGAACATCTATTTTCAGATCCGAAATCTGTTTCTGGAGTATTGGATTTACAAACTCCTCACCGCCAAGCTCCATGTACAGCTGAACCTTGAATATATCCAGCGCCTTCTGAGCGGAGATCTCATTTTCAACTATGTATATTGAATCCATTGATTTCATTTCTGGCTCAAACTTCAGAGCGTAAATACCTATCTCTCTAAACGCGTTTTCCACATTCTCTCCTGTTTTCGCGCTTGTTAAGTAATATCTTGCATCGTACTTCTCGCAGAGTTCAATCAACTCCTTTCTGAAAAATTTCAATTCCTCGCTATCCGGACTCACAAGATCCAGTTTGTTTGCCAGAAAAATTATGGGCGGCACTGAACCAAGAACATCTTTAAGTAATGGGATCCAGTACCTATCCAAAGATTTCAGAGTATCTTTTCGCGTGAGATCACACACTATAAATGCTCCGCTTGAGCCACGCATATTGAATTTTTGGGTGTTTTCAAAGCCCTGCTGTCCAATCAAATCTCCAATCATCAAATCGAGCTGAATATCCAGTTTGGGATACTCGATGGTTTTCTTTTTGAAATTTGCGCCTATGGTTACAATGTATTCGTCGCTGAATGCGTTGAAAACGAATCGTCTCACAAGAGATGTTTTACCGACCGCCCCGTCTCCAAGCAGTACAATTTTTTTCTTGAAGGTTTTCATACATAATTCTATGCATTTATTATATAAAACAATTTTTCTAAACTTCTCACAATTATCTTGAAACAAATCTGTTGCCTTTTATGAAAAATCTGAGATGTTCTTCAACATCCGCGCTCACACCGATGCGATGAGAGCTTCCGATTTCAAAATCCGTGTAAGGTGATTGCGCGATGTACAGCTCATTTCTCAGCTCTTTTTCGTTGTATGAAATGTCTATGCCAAACGCAGCTGATAATTTTCCCGGGCCACTGCACAGCTCTCTGATTTTCTCTTTCCTCCGTCGGGAGTACATCACTTTCAGTCCAGTAAGTGGCTCTAAAGCACGGATAAGCACCGCTTCTGGATCATCGTGATCCGTGGTTATATTGAACATCCAGTTTGCGTGAACCATATATGTGAATATGTGCCCCCCCTCAAGCCACATGCCTTTATTGTGTTTTTTCAAGCCTCTGTATGCCCTTGAAGCCGGGTCGTGCGTACCGTAATATGCCTCCGTCTCTACGATTTTACCGATCAGCAGAGTGCCGTCTATCTCTTTTTTCACCAGAAGCTTTCCAAGCAGTTCTATGGCCACCTGCTTTGCATTTCGCTGGAAAAAGTTTGGTGGCAACGGCTTTAAATTCAGATTCTCAGGGAAATATTCTGAGTTTGCAGTTATCACCACTGCTGGAAAACCTTTTGAAGCAAAATATTCTGATAGTTTGGATAAGTTACTATGCTCTGTCAAAACAAGTATTCTTTTTTTCATACCCGGCAAAAGTAAATCTTCTGGGGCATCAATAAAAATTTTGTTTTTTATGTTTTCATAAGTCTGTGCGCGCGAATCATAAACAGCAATAATATCCACACCGTAATATCTGATAGTGCTGTTTATATCGGAAAGATCCTCAAAAGTGGATATGTAAAACATTTAAGATGACACAGGCCAGAATATTTTAGCCAGCTCCACGATCACAGCCATGGCTATCGCTATGTACACCACGAGTTTTGGATCAAGTTTGGGACCACGGGAACGCTCCTCTTCGAAATATCTTATTAAACCAGCTGCTGACTGAAATCCAGTGCCCTTGCTTTCCTTGGCCATGCTGCTCCCTATTGTTTGACATAATTTAAAGTTTGCGCAGGAGTTATGGTTTTATCCGATACTGCTAAATATTTTCATTTCAATAAGGAAGATGTATGGATGATTACGAAGCAGAATTGTTGAGCATTTACGATGAAATCAAGGATATGATAAATTCCAGAATTGAAGAATTCAAAAATTTGTGGAAAAAAGGATCTGAGGAGAGATTATTCGCGGAGATGGCGTTCTGTCTTTTGACCCCACAATCAAAAGCGCGGATATGCTGGACCGCGGTTGAAAATATGATGGACAGCGGTGTGCTTTTCACAGGCACTGTGGATGAGATTTTACCGTTTTTAAGTGGGGTTAGATTTAAATACACGAAAGCTCGCAGAATAGTGATGCTGAGAGAGCGGGTTTTTGAGAACGGTGTTCCCACTGTAAGAAAACTTATTTCCAATTTTTCGGATGGATTTGAAGCCAGAAAGTATTTGGTTAAGACGATAAATGGTTACGGATACAAGGAAGCCAGTCATTTTCTGAGAAATATCGGTTTAGGTTTAGAACTGGCGATACTTGACAGGCATATCCTTAAAAATCTTGTTAAAATAGGGGTCATAAAAGAAATACCCAGAACACTTTCTCCCAAAAAGTATCTACATATTGAGAATCTTATGAGCGATTATTCTAGAAATGTGGGAATTCCGATGGCACATCTCGATTTGTTGCTGTGGTACCATGAAACAGGAGAGGTGTTCAAATAAAGGTGGAATTTTTTGCTGGAGTGATTCGTAGAATGGACACACTCTAAATTCCAGCAATATTTATATGCTATGCAAGAAATATCGAATTTATGTTTGTGGATAGAATCCAGGAATTTAAAAGACTTGAAAATGTGGTGAATTCAGCGCATAAGAGGGGCAAGCTTCTGGTTGTCATAGGACCTGAGGGTGCCGGAAAAACAACGCTTGTTAAAGAATTTTGCAATAAATACGGGATCAATATGAAATATTATCGCTGTGACGAGTTTGAGACGCACATACCTCTGGCGACAATGCGGAGAATTGTAAATCTGTATTATCCATCGCTTAAGAAAGCCCGTACGCCTGAATCAATATTCTCCCTTCTTATTGAACAATTTAAATCGGAGAGAAAGCCTTTCGTGATGTTTATCAATAACATACATCTGGCAGATCCGCTGTCCCTGAAATTTATAATGCATTATGCGGCTCACGCACCAAAGAACACATTACTCGTGGTCAGTTATTATGTTGGTAAGGAGGGACGCGAACTTGAGGATGTGCTTGAAAAAATTGTGCTTGAAGAACTTGCTGAGATTTTAATGGTTGACAATTTCGATGAAAAAACTGTTGAGGAATATTTGAAAGAAAGCGGAATAAAGCCATCTCGTTCTGAGATTAAAAAAATATACACCGTTAGCAACGGTAATCCATTGCATCTGAAATACATATGCGAATATTACAGAATCTCCGGTAAGTACCCTGAATGCGACACTTTCGACGAACTCATAGAGAGATTCGTGAATATGCTGCCCAAACAGCACAGAGAAGTTGTCAAAATAGCATCTGTGATGGGTGTGTTCTTCTTCAAAGATGTTATAAACGCGCTGCTGCCAGATAGCAATGGTGCAATTGAAGAACTTGAAAAAATGGGGATCATAGAATCACTGGATGCTGGAGAGTACCGTGGCTATGTGTTCACACATCAGCAACTTCAAAAGGCTATCTATAAAGCCATACCTGAAGATGAAAGAAAAGTTATTCATGAAAAAATAGCGCAGTGCATAGAGCGAAATAGATTATACAGTGGATGGGAGCGTGTTCACGAACTTGCGAGGCATTATTCACATGCCGAAAATGTAACAAAATCTCTGAAATATCTTGAACTTGCTGCACGCGATTCTCTGGATAAAAAAGATTACTATGATGCCGCAGATTATCTGATGAAGTATGAGAAGTTTCTGAACTCGCACAATGACGATGAGAAAAGAGCGTGGATGTACGGTGCACTTTACAAAGCGCTAAGAGAATCTGGTAGAACTGTCTCTTA
>WAOZ01000011.1 GCA_015520975.1 DHVE2 group archaeon
GTATGGAACCTTTTTTAATTATTTCCATAAGCTTTTTCTCATACGCTTTGTATGCCGCAGTAACTACTCCCTGCGTGAGATCCATTGTCCCATAACATTCCTAATCTTATTTATTTCTTTCTTTCCAACGATGAAAATCAGCGTATCATTCTCCTTTATGACTTCATCGGGCAACGGGTTTTTTATAAGTTCTGTACCTCTTTTTATTGCAATAATTGTCCCTATTTTTTTTCTTATATCCGTATCCTTTATTTTCTTATTTATGTACTCCTTCGGAGCCTTAATTCCTATTATCTGCAAATCATCCGAAAGTATTATTCGTTCCATGAATCTGGCAACTTTGGGAACTATAAGATGCCTCAGCACCTCTCTGCTCAATATCTCACTTTCCAGAATAACATAATCCGCGCCTGCACGCTTTATTTTATCCACAGTCTCAGCACTTTTAACGACCGCAGCAATTTTTATGTCTGGATTAAGATGCTTTGCAAGGAGAGATATATACACAGCGTCATCATCGTCTTTTACGGCAATTATCATTATTTTCTCGTTTTTGATCCCTGCAGCAAGAAGCACCTCTCTTTTTTTTGGTGAACCCTTGATATATTTTTCTCCTTCTGGCACATTTTCATCTATTATTTTACCTGAAAAGGATGCTGTAATGGGACTGTAGCCACATATTATCACGACGCCTCACCCCCACCAAGAACTATGAGTACATCATTCTCTTTCAGCACTAGATCCGGTGAGGGATTTACGATAATATCACCATCCCTGTGAATCGCAATAATTGTGCCAACTCGCTCCCTGTAACGAGACTCTTTTATACTCTGACCGATAAACTCATGCTGTACAGGAATCTCTTTTATATCCATCCCGCTCAGTAAAGTCCCCGCAATTTGATGCGTGAAATCGCTCTGTATCCAGTGTGTCAGCGTTCTGCTTAAAAGTTCATCTTTAGATACCACCACATCAGCACCACATTTTTTCATCATTTCCGCAAGTTCTTTTTCATCAGCTACGGCAATAATTTTCATCTCACCATTGAGTTTTTTAGCAGTTAAAACAGTAACGGCATTTCTCTCAGAATCCATGGCCGCTATAAGCGCCGTAGCACGGGATATATTCGCTTCTCGTAATGCTTCCACTCGCGTTGGTTTGTTCAGCACCGCAGGAAGATTTTGTGGCACCGTTTCGTCCACTATTACAAAAGGCACATTCAAAATCTTCAACTCCTCGGCAATAAGTTTCGAGATATCTGTATATCCGCAGATTACAACATGCGCGTCTTTGGGAACCGGCGGGTGCTTCTCTCTTACCGCGCGTTTAACTTTCATTTCAATCCAAGGTCCCACCAGTGCCTGAATACCTCCGAAAATTATGCCGAGACCTATTATTATATATGTAATCGTGAACCATTTTCCAATATCACTATGCAGATCCACACCTGTTGGATAATGTCCAAGCGTGGATATAGTAGCAACGCTGAAATATATCGCGTTTGTCATGGTGGTGCTTTCGTGTTCCACATAGATTTTTATAAGTGCATAACCCAGACTACCCAGAAATATAGTTGATGCAAGCATCAGAAGAAACAGTATCAGACGATTTTTGAGCGGAAATGAGGAGAGCATTATGGATGGGCATGGTTATTTATAATTTAGATTTTTTGATTTTTTTATTTTGGGTGTATTATAAGTTTTGTCGTTTCCGAAAAATTTTGAGGATTCTCTAATCACCATATTTAAAACAAATTATTTACATTACACCGCTTTGTTTGAGCATATCGCAGATGATTTTGTAGAAATATTTATATACTTGTTTTTACTTACTATATCCGTGGTGAGGGAGGAGGGAAAATTAGAAATTAACGGATAATCACGATGACCCCACCCACTCATTCATTTTTTTCTTTCATATTCCTCAATTTTTGAGGCCAGTTATATTTAATGGTGTTCTCTTAAAAAGTTGTATTGACCGTTAATTTAGAAAAATTCGACAGCTACAGCTAACGAATTCTCGAAATATTTATATATAATTACTTTGTTAAGTGTTAACAGGTGATAAGGATGGATAAGAGGACTCAATCACATAGAGGAAATAAAAAGAGATATGTGGTGGTATCAACAATTGCTTTTTTGATGATATTCAGCGCGTACATGGTTTTCATGACACCTCTTCCACAGACAACAAAATCAGGATTTGTACTCGGTCCAATGGTTCCCTTCGAAAAAAGCTTTAACAGAGAGCTTTCAAATCCAGCGAAATTTGTAGGCTATGCGAATCCGAATCAAAAGATATATGTAACGATAGGGCTGAAATGGAGAAACGAGCCACAGTTAGATGAGGCTCTTAAAAGTATGAACGACCCACATTCACCGATGTATCAGCATTTCTATACATGGGAGGAATTCAAAGCACAGTATGCGCCGCCGAAACAAATATACAATGCACTTATCGAATGGTTACAGGAGAAGGGTTTGCATATAAAATCCACAACTCCACTAAGAAATTCTGTCACTATCTATGATACAATAGGCCATATTGAGAAAGCATTCGGTGCTAAATTCGGTGTATATAAAGGAGATGGCGTGAATACCCGCAAATATTACTATGCACCAATGGAACCGCTGAAACTTCCAGCGAATCTTGCGCTGTATGTGAATGGAATAGATGGGATCACCTCCGCAAGAATTTTCCATACAAATTTCTGGACCACATCCACCACAGATAAATCTGCACAGGCGCTTTATGGAGCTAGTGCGCCCACATATGTCCGAGGTCTGACTGGCGCGGATCTGGAATACATATATGGTGTGAACAAACTCTTCAACAATTCTGCCACCGCGGCTCCAAGTACCACACACATATTCCCAACAAAGATAAGAGTGGCCACAGTTCTCTGGGAAGGCGCTTCGTCCACGGGTTCTCAGTATGCACCCTTCGACCCATCAAATGTTATAGGTTATTTCCAGAATGTCACACCAAGATGGATTCAGCAGATACTCGTGAATGAAATAGGAACGAATGTATCTCAGATTGGCTGGTATTCACCGAGTGCAAATGCCGTTCCGCCGGGAAGCAATGTTGACGGTAATGTTAATGTGGAAAATGAGCTGGATCTCGAAATGGTTGGCACACTCGCACCGGGTGTGAATGTTACTCTAGTGTACAGCAACGGTACATATTATTCCTCATCAGGATCGAGCGGACCCGGTGAATCGGATTTCCCAGATCAGGAATATAATTATATATTAAACACACTCGCAGCAAAAACAGATAGAACCCTTGTAGCTGTTAGCAACTCTTGGGGCGCCTCTGGAAACTATTCTTTAACCGCGGCAAACACGGTAACAATGGCCGATGTAAAGGCGCTCAACGCACTTGGCGTGACTATTATGGCATCAAGCGGTGACGGTGGCAACAGGACACCTTCTTGGCCAGCCGAGGCTGCCCTAGATACCTATGGATTCCTCGCAATAGGTGGTACAACGCTGGTGCCAAACGGCGTAGATAACTCAGCCACACTTCCTGCGGCGGTGCCGCTCACAGGAAGCAATCTTAATAAAACATCACCAAGAATAGGTGAGTTCGTATGGGATGGAACACAGTGCGGTTATACATCAGCCTATCCCGAACCATCCTGGCAGAACGAAACCATCGGAACTGGATGGGGCGGCAGAGTGACCGCCGATATAGCCGCAATCGCCAACAGAACAATAATCAGAACATCTATACAGGGCTGGTTTGGTGTAACTCAAACTTGGTACACATACAACGGCGGTATCGCGGGTACTTCGGTAGCTTCACCTGTAATGGCCGGCGTTTTCGCTGATATGGCCGCGTATGTGGGAAGGCAGTATGGCTGGAAGACCAGCGGAATAACGGGATTTGGATTCTTTGCACCAACCATATATCACCTTGGCTACGATTACTATGTGAACGGCATGTACGCAAGCACTCCGCCGTTTACGGATATAACACAGGTATATCCGTATTCATATCCGGCCGCACCAAAGACTGGATATGATATGCCCACCGGCTGGGGAGTCATTAACGCGTGGAACTTCATCCACGACATAGGATTCAGGATAACGAGCGTGCAGGCGAGTGTGACGATAACACAGGGTTCGTACGGAGTGTTCAACCTCAAAGTGTGGTATCC
>WAOZ01000012.1 GCA_015520975.1 DHVE2 group archaeon
TCTCATATTTCCGTTTTCTGTTAAAACATAAATTATTGGAATGTTGCGGGATGCGCATAATAGCGCCAGTGTGAAAGACATCACTTTCGTACCACCGGTAATGTTTGCCACGCAGGAATCATCAATATATCTTTTCATAATATCCGTGCACTGCTTGAAATCCATAGGGTCAACCTGAACCGCTGTTAGAGGCACATTTACTTTCCGTTTTAGATTTTCTATGGCTGCAATAACCTTTTCGTCCTCTGATGGGCCGTAGAATACCGTTATCTTCTCGGGAAGCAGAATTTTAGCGGCGTATTCCACTACCACCTCGCTCCATCCGATAGTTGAAACCAGATTCATAGTCATTCCACCTGGTCTTGGAAGATATATCTTTAAAGCATATTATGTTTTGTTTTTCTTGGACCGAATATCCCTGTTCCTATTCTGACTATGTTCGCCCCCTCTTCCACGGCGATTTTCCAAGTATCTGTCATACCCATAGAAAGGTATTTTATTTCACATTCTGGTAATTCCCTTTTCAGTTTTTCGAATATCTCACGCGTGAGTCTGAAATACGGTCGAATATCCTCCGGATTTTTAACCACGGGCCCCATTGTCATCACGCCTATCAGTTTTAAATGTTTGCATGAGACAATGTATTCAGCAAGTTTAAGTGCCTCTTCCGGGTATACTCCTGCTTTTTGAGGTTCCTTTCCAGAATTTATCTCAATCATAACGGGCATGATTTTATTTATCTCGCTGCATCTTTTATTGATTTCTGCGGCTATTTTTTCGCTATCAACGGTCTCTATTACATCGAATATCCGCACGGCTTTTTTGACTTTATTTCTCTGTAAATGGCCTATTAAATGCCATTCGACGACTTTACCCAAAACTTCATATTTTTTCGCAGCCTCCTGAACATAGTTCTCTCCGATGACTCTGATACCCGCATCGATGGCCTCTCGAATTTCATCCACGGTTCTTGATTTTGTGGCAGCCAGAAGTATAACATTATCTGGTAACTGTGAAAGCAGATGCCTGATATTTTCCCTGATGCCCATAATTTTGTGTAATGCTTCAGCGGTTATAACTCTTTCCTGTGCGCTTCAAGCATATTGATTTTCTCGCCAAGATACTCTGCAAAGGTTAGGAAATTGCCCGAAGAATATACTTTTTCAAGTCGCTCCCGGTATTTAAGATCTCTTAAAAGATGATGGTCTAAGATGATTTTTTCGATGTTCGCACCTATTTTCATAAGATTTTTAATGCTTTTCACCAGATTTTCGTGCGAGAATCGGTAGCCCAGAAAATATGTTGCAGGGCCATCTATCACAGCGATATCCGGATTCTCAGAGATGATGTATTCCGCCGCTCTGTCGTAAACAGGTCCACCCACATCGGATGCATGCAGAAATTTTGTGTTTTCATCCTCAACAGTTGTCATAACAACATATCCAAGTCTGGTGCCGGCGTCACCGTGCGGAAATGGCTCTGAAATTTTTATCTTCGTGCCACTAAACTCGAAAACTTTCCCGTCGCCGTACTCTATTTTTGCCCGTTTTCCTATATAATTCAGAAAATCTCGAGCGCGTTTTTTCTGACTGTAATTTATTTTCTTTACAGGATCTTTGAGAATCAGAAGCTTTCCATCGTAAAATTCTTCTCGGGGGTCATAATGGTCATAATGATAATGAGAAATTATGATAATATCCGCATTAACTGCGAGTTCTCTTATGCGTTTTTTGTAGAATTCGAGCGCCTGAATTTCTGGGGGTTTGGGGGGCAAACCGTATCTATAAGGGCCGAGGGCAGCGGAGGGATCTATAAAAATTCTAGCATCATCGGTTTCAATAAAAACAGATAGGGATCGGACTCCAAGAGAGTCCGAAACTACAGGTTTTATGATCATAACAGTCCCGCTTTCTGCAGTATGAGTATATCCTCCGTTGTAAGAGGCTCGCCGCGTTTGAAGCGCTCGTAGATCTCCTCTGCTTTCTTTCGAATCTCTGATTTCTCCTGCTTCTTCTTGCTTGCGATTTTCTTCTGTCTCAGTCCTGCGATTATCTTCTCAAAATCGCGGACATCTCTTGCTGCGGCAATGAATTTCTCGTGCTCTTCATCAGCACGTTTTTTGTTTTCTATGTAAAGCTGGTGCGCCTCATCTGCTTCCTTGCGCATCTCGTCCGCCTTTTCAAACAGTTCCACCATCTTGTTGTGATGCTCCTGTGCCTCGCTGACGAGTTTTTCGATGGTCTGATGTATGCTTTCGGCCTTTTCCTTCGCGGCTCTGAACTCATCCTGCAATTTCTTCAGTTCCTCGTTCTTTTTCATTTCCTCTTCGAGCATCTTTTCATATTCGGTGATTTTCTTGTAAAGCGAATCGATAATTTCAACAAGCTCCCGTTCTTTATCTGGAGGAAGCACGGTGGTTTGCTGTTTGAATTCCAGTTCTTTCAATTTTCTTCTCAATTTTGAGACATTGGGCATATCCTTTTTCGGCAAAAGCCTTTTCCGCGCTTCTCTGAGCTTTGCCGCCATCTCCTGAACAGTTTGGTTCCATTTTCTTCTTTCTTCTTTGAGCTGCTTTACCTTTGCATTGAGTTCGTCTCTGAGCCTTTTATGCTCTTTCGCTTCTGCCACAATCTCTTTGATCTTTTTGTTGAGTTCGTCTCTCTTATCTGCCCACTGCCTTGCCTCTTTGTTATGCTTATCTCTCAGCATCCTGTGAAGTTCCATCTCCCGTTTGCGTTTTTCGTATCTTGCTTCCAGTTCTTCAAGGAGCTCAGGCATAGTAAATCACTCGTTGGGGATATGGTATTTTCAATATAATGGTTTCGTTTAAAAGACGGGGATGACAACATAAGGGAGAGATAAATAAAAAAGAGGGACGAGCATTACCCCAGGAAAGAGATATAGCAGGAGGGATGGAGTAAATGCTCGCCCGATTGAGAGATATAGTGCGGAAAAATAAGCTTTTCGTAAGAAAGAGAGAAAAGTGAAACTGTGCGAATTTTGGCAATACTCCTCACGCATTACGGACTGTCGTACAGAAAAGTGGCTGAGATATTGAGCGAAAAAGAAAGAGTAAGTTACGAAGCTGTTAGACAATGGTATCACAGAGCAGGAAAACTGTTCAACATAGAGA
>WAOZ01000013.1 GCA_015520975.1 DHVE2 group archaeon
AAAAAGGCAGGAATACAGTTTGGAGAGAGAAATTGAAGAAGAGGTGGAGGCCGTTTTGCACGGTAATGATGATATAGATATTGATTTCGGATATGAGGATTCTCAGTGAATTACATTGTTCCTAATACAATTATTTTTTACTATTTTTATTATTTTTGAATTTGCGAGGCTTTGAAGACTGAGGAAAGTTAAAATATTAACACACCAATGTCTTGGTTATGGGAATACCATGGGTAGAAAAATACCGTCCCCGCACACTGAAAGATATTGTGGGTAACACGCAGGCAATCAGAGAGATGCTCCAGTGGGCGGAGGAATGGGAGAAAGGTACGCCAAAATACAAAGCACTTATTCTCGTTGGAAAGCCAGGGTGCGGGAAAACATCCGCTGCCAGAGCGCTGGCTATGGACATGGGCTGGGGCGTGATAGAGTTAAATGCGTCGGATGTCAGAAACGAAGCCAATATAAAGAAAATTGCGATGGTGGGGGCGGTTATGGATACATTCACGGACGACGGTAGATTCCTGTCTGCTAAAAAGGGTGGGAAAAAACTCATAATTTTTGACGAAGCGGATAATCTTTATGAAGGTACGAAGGAAGGGGGCGATAGGGGCGGTAAGAAAGCGATTGTTGAAACGATAAAGATAACAAAACAGCCCATAATCCTCATAGGTAATGATTATTATTCAATAGTTAGCGGCACCTGGGGTAGAGCACTGCGCAGTCTGGCCAAGGTAATAAAGTTCAGGGCACACACACGCCCTCAGATAGTCAAAGTTTTGAGAAGAATCTGTGCAATAGAAAATATTAAATGCGATGAAAAAGCCCTTTTATCCATCGCTGCAAAATCCGGCGGTGATTTAAGAGCAGCCATAAATGATTTACAGGCTATTGCCGAGGGGAAGAAATATCTGAAAATTGAGGATGTATTCGCGGCCGGCTGGCGTGATACCCGTAATGAGATATATAAAACTACGCTGACAATTCTGCACACCGTTGATTATAAAACAGCGAAGAACTCTCTTCTGAACCTTGACGAAGATCCGAATTTTGTTATGCTGTGGCTTGAAGAGAATATGCCTCTGGAGTACACAAAACCTGAGGATCTTGCAAGGGGTTATGAATATTTATCGAGAGCGGATGTGTTGCTGGGCAGGGTCTGGAGAAGGCAGCAGTACTCTCTATGGAGTTATGCGATGGATATGATGGCGGCGGTCAGTGTGGCTAAGGATGAAAAGTACAAAAAGCACCCGAAAAAATACAATTTTCCATCATGGCTTATGGAAATGAGCAAAAGTAGAAAAACGAGACAGGTGCGTGATAGCATAGGAATCAAAGTAGGAAAAATTTATCACACATCATATAAACGCACTCTGGAAGATGTTATTCCTTATTTCCGTGTTATTTACGATAAAAATGAGCATCTCAGAAGTCTTTACACATATCTTCTGCATCTGACGACCGAAGAAATATCTCAGTTAACGGATGAGGATCCAGAAAAAGTCAAAAAAGATGCGGAGAAAGTAGGAAAGGAAATAGAAAAGAGGGGTGAAGGTGGGTCAGCGTGATTATGCTTCCATCACTGCAACAGCGGGCCCCGTGATTTCAAATCCGTCATCCAGCAGCGCCGTGATTTCATCAATGAGCGTGTCTATTTCTTCAATCACTTTGTTCAGTTCCGCTTCCATTTTTTCCCAATCATCCACCATTTTATCATCTCCTATCAGACGAATGTCTGACAATTGTCATATATAACAAAGAAGTATATAAAGTTTTCTCTTAAAATTACTTTGTCGCATAAATAGATGTGTAACACAAAGCATGAATTTTGACGTAATGATTACTCATCAATTGTGTAGTTTACTATCTCTGTATCATTTCATCAGTTGATTTTTGCAAAAAAAGCACATTGGGCGAAAGGATTTGATCTCATCCCCCAGTTGTTGTGTGTTTGTTGTATTTTCGAGAAATTATTAAATAGCAGTACATATCTAAATTTTTATGCACTGATATTGCGGGGGTGATAATATGAGGCTAGTGGGAATTGGCAAATGGGTAATATTGTTTGTTTTCACAGCGTGCATATTAATATCTGGCATCCATTTGAACACGGCTATTGGAAAATCCTCAGTGAACAAGAGGGGAGAATACATGCTGGTCGAACTGAAAAATCCACATATGCTTGAATTACTGAAAAAATCAGGATATGTAAAAATTGTTCACAATTATGGATATTACCTACTCGTAAAAACATACGATAAAAGAGCAATGAGTTTAAAGGGACTGTGTTTCCATAATTTGGATTATACGGTAAGATTCCAGACAATGAATTTCAATGGATCTTCAAATGAATTACCTTCGGATTACAGAGGCTCGTATTCGACGCATTTGTATCTTGTTCAGTTTGTAGGTCCAACGACAGTTCAGTGGCTCAAACAGGTAAAAACATTGGGTGTGAGAATATACCGATATTATCCAAATTACTCGTATCTTGTGAAAATAAAGAACCCGATAGATGTTAGTAATTTAAAAAATCTCTGGTTTGTCAGGGATGTTGTTCCGTTTCAGCCATACTGGAAACTTTATCGCAACATATTGCCCTATATAGAAAATACCAGCGAATCGACGGTAATGGTCAAAATAGATCTTGATCCACATATGGATATAAATACTGTTGCAAGCGATATTGCGGTTGAGTATGGAATAAGAATAATAAAAAAAGTGTATTACCCCAAGCTTTTCATTTCTTATGTTGTGGGTTATATATCTTCACCTATGATTCGGCATCTCATCACCTCAGATGAAGTCTTGGGTGTGTCTCATTATGAATATATGCACATTTTGAACGATAATGCCGCGCGTATAATAGGTGCAGATTTATTAAGAGATGATTGGAGGAACGGATTGGGGCTTTCTGTCACAGGGGCATCTCAGGTAGTTGCAATAGCCGATACAGGGCTTGATACCGGGAACATCTCAACATTACTCCCAGATTTTGCAGGCAGGGTGCTCACGATATACGATGCCGCCGGAGATGGTGATCCAAGCGATCCAGATTGCAGTCAGTTTGCAGGGCACGGTACGCATGTTACAGGAAGTGTGGCTGGTAATGGTGTGATGAGCGGCTCAAATCCCGCAAAGCACTACTACGAAGGATCCTATGCAGGCATAGCACCGGAAGCGCGCATACATTTTGAATCCATAGGTTATCACGATTCCTATTATGGGAGTTACTATCTTTGGTACGACTCAATTACAAATATGTCTTTGAGAAGTTACAAAGATGGGGCACGAGTATGGAGCAATTCGTGGGGAGGAAGTGATAACACATACACTTCAGAGTCAAGTGAGGTCGACACATTTATGTGGACACATAAGGATTTCCTAATAGTGTTTGCTGCAGGTAATTCTGGCCCGAAAAATAATACTGTGGGAGAACCAGCAACTGCAAAGGATATAGTCACGGTGGGTGCCTGTGAAAATCTTGTGCCTCATGTGATGGCGCAGGGATTAAGCTCATATATGATGGCATCAAATATGTGGGATATACCGTATTTCTCCTCGCGCGGTCCCACTGCGGACGGACTTATAAAACCGGATGTTGTAGCGCCCGGTACTGGCATCGTATCAGTGCGGCCATCGACATTGAACGATTCAAATACAGAATATACTTGGGAAATACCGGTGGATTCCAACAGTGACGGCAAATATGATTACGGAGCGATGCAGGGCACCTCAATGGCTACACCCATAACAGCAGGTGCAGCGGTGCTTATTAGAGATTATCTAACAAGAGTAGATCCTGATTATGACCCGGTTACTCACTCCGTAAATATATCTGCAGCGCTTGTTAAAGCGATTTTAATTGGTGGTGCAACATCATTACCTGGTTTTAAATATCACGGCATAGATCAGGGCTACGGGCGCATAAATATAGCACGTGCGTTGATACCAGAGCCTCCACTCAGTTATAGATACTGGGACTGGCAGGCAGTAAGTAATGGTGCGAACTGGAGCAGAACAATAGAAGTTAAGACATCAGAAGCTCCGCTCAGAATAGTTCTTACATGGACGGATAACAGTTCAGGTACAGGGCAGGGTATAGCAGTAAACAATCTTGATTTGAGGGTCATAGCGCCAAATGGTACTGAATATCACGGCGAAATGTTCAAGGGCGATTCACAGTGGAGTGTGGAGAATCCCACGGGATACGATACCCTCAATGTTACTGAGGTAGTAAATGTGAAGAAACCCGCGGTTGGTACCTGGAGAATAGAGGTAATTGGTGCAAGCATAGGCGCAGATGACCCTGATGTCCACGCACCCGGAGCACTTGATCAGAGTTTTGCGGTTTATGCTTTCGGCCCGTTTGGAAATCAGAGTGTAGGAACTAGGGTTAAGGTTGACAAATACATAGAAGGTATAGAACCCAATTCTTACAAAAACTACTCTGATAAGCCCATACAAAAAGTTGTTGTGAGAGGTGGCGTAACCGAAGCGAGATTCAGAGTGGTTAACTGGGGAAATGTAAGCGACACCTATGCTCTTAATTATCGGGTAATACCCTCCACGGGAGATATATATGTGAGCTACAGTCCGTCGGTAATATCCCTATCCCCCGGGAAGGCAGTATGGGTGAATGCAACCATTCATGTAAATATAACGGCACACCCCATACTTTATAGGCTCCGATTGGAAGCGGTATCCAGTATTAATTCAAGTATAATCTCCTCACTGATAATAAATTTACAGGTTGTGAATACACCGCCGGTTAGACATACGCAGATAACATACGATACCATCCCGAAAATAGCATCCGCTATAGCGATAGACCCTACGGATAATTCGTTATGGCTGGCCTATTTCAGGCAGAACATATCTACTACCGGTAATCCTGTGTATCCCAAATCAGGTAATGGAGAGAGTTATGATCTTGTTATTGAGCATAGCACAGATGGAGGCTCCACATGGCAGGTTGCTGAGGTAATGACCAATTTTACGAGATATTATAATTCTTCAGGCACGCTTAAAAACTTAATGGACTGGTATTACTGGTATCCAGTTATGAAAGTGGATTCGGGTGGTAATGTGTATGTTGCGTTCACAAATCTTTCCACGGTTTTTGTTGTATCTGGCAATGAGAGTGGCTGGCGAGTTCATACATTTGAAGTCTGCCATGCAGCGATAATAGGTTCGTATGAAGCGTTCGATGAAATTTATCCGCAATTGGATATTCTCACCACATCGCCAGGAAATGCATGGGTATTTTATACTTTCAGAAATGCATCTTGGTGGTATGGTTATACAACATACATCTCCGCTTACAGATCCTTGAAAGTGGTGCATACGACTGATGGCGGATTTACGTGGAGTGCACCTTATTTTATAGGGCCACATAGTGGAAACTATGATGAAGAACAATACTACCCATCTGCCGTCGAATATAATGGAAAGATATGGCTGTTTTATTCACAGCGCAATCAATCTGCGGGCGATACCGATTTTTATGTGAATTACTATCTCTATAACGGCACATCTTGGTCTGGACCATATCATCTTTACGGTAATGGTACAGATAACGAATCAGAGTGTTATATTTCCACCTATGTTGATAGAAGCGGAAAGCTGTGGGTTGCGTGGTACAGCACGGGAGATAATCAGAACGCGCATTTTGGAGTAGTTGAGCATTCGATATACCTAATGTATTACAACGGAGCGAGCTGGAGCGGCGTGATAAAGCTGAACGAGACGACGATAGGCAGTGATATAAACGATTATGGTCCGATACCGATGGGAGAGGATGATCAGGGCAACATCTGGGTTATCTATCTCGAAGAGAACTCGTATGACACACCGGCACCGCATAATCTGAACTGGACTTATTACAGAT
>WAOZ01000014.1 GCA_015520975.1 DHVE2 group archaeon
ATTAAAACGATAATCGCGACTGTAGAGCCAAAATGGTTTATTATGAGATTATCGAAGGGCAATCCGGATATGAAGAATATAGAAATGTTGGAGAATAATCCCACAAGTATAACCGGCAATATTTTTCGGGATATTTTGAATTTCTTTTTTTCGCGATACACGGGCAAATCAGGAAGTGCAAAATAGATATACCCCGCAAACAGTGGTGATAGAAGGCCCATGGTGATGTAATACAATCTTATGTGCAGAATGTCCGGGTAAAATGTGAAATAGATAAACGCCGCGGTGTAGGCACCTATTCCGAACGCGGATGGTATAAGCCAGTGCCATACATATATATCATCCAGAGCATCTTTCGGATACAGTTCTTTTTCATACACATTGCTTGCAAAGGTGAACAGCATGGCAGAAGAGAATATCACCCTTCCCACAAAAATGGTTATTGGCGAAGGATACAAACCGTAAATAAGGAAACTCGCACCCAGCAATATTTCAAGTATTATAAGAAAGTATTTGGCATTGATATGTCTATCTGTGAGATAACCAAGGACAGGGAGCAGAAGCGTTGTGAGAACCGATGCGAGGGTTATAATCGCGCCCACCTCAACAACCGAATACCCGAGTTTGAAAAGATATGCATTGAAAATTACAAAACACACTATGCTCGGCATACCGATTCCGTAATAGAAAATAAGCCGCCTCGCATTTTTAGGCATCTCCCTGAACGGTTTTATATTCACGGTAGATAATAGTAAATCCGTTAAATATACTTTGTGCAGCATTTTTGAAAAAATGCAGTAAAAGTGGCAATTTTTAAATTTTTGAATCACTTTGTATGTTGCGTGGAAAAGAAGATCAACATCATCGTGGTCGGCCGCGTGCCCCCCTCCGACATATTCGCTGTTCAGAACATGCTTGGAGAAGTGTTCAGGTACAGAATCGATGCGTATGCACGCATTCCATATCCGGAAAAATGCATAGTATCCTCCCGGAACCAGTACGATGCCGCATGTATTCTATACGAATTGCTAAAGTATCCGGGGTTCAGGGTGCTGGGCATCATCGACAAGGACATTTTCATAGACGGAACAAACTATATTTTCGGGCTTGCTGCCAGCAACGGCAAATGCGCGCTTGTATCCACCTACAGATTGAAAAACGCGTCTAAACATCTCTACCTTTCGAGACTCAGAAAAGAAATAATGCATGAACTCGGCCACACTTTCGGACTTAGACATTGTAAAAATCACTGCGTGATGCATTTTTCAAATACTCTGTTCGATGTCGATCAGAAACCGGGAGCGTTCTGTAAAGAGTGTGCGGAAAAAATAAAGACGCACCTGAGGTGATGGTATGAAAGAATACACATACAGAGGCGTGAAAATTCAGATCGTGAAAGCGGATATAACGAAAGAGAGCACCGATGCCATCGTGAACGCTGCCAATTCATATCTTAAGCATGGCGGTGGTGTCGCATGGGCCATAGTCAGAGCGGGAGGTGGTGCGATTCAGAAAGAGAGCGATGAATATGTAAGAACTCACGGACCAGTGCCCACGGGTAATGTTGTCGTCACAGGTGCTGGCAGATTGAAAGCAAAGTATGTGATTCACGCTGTTGGTCCAGTATGGAGAAACGCCGGAAATGATAGACAGCTTCTATTCAAAGCTGTATACAACTCGCTTTTGAAAGCCTCGGAGCTTGAACTCAAAAGCATATCGTTTCCAGCCATAAGCACAGGAATATACGGCTATCCAAAAAATGAAGCCGCCAGAGTTTTTGGAGAAGCAATCAAAAAATTCATTGATGAGAACCATAACACAACGCTTGAACTCATAAGAATCTGCCTGTACGACGATGAAACTTTAAAAATATTTGAAAAGGAATGCAGGATAAACTAACCACCGAAAAATTAAATACATTACGGAAATATGGTTGGTTAATATGTCCGGGGAACATCATTACGGGATCAGGCGATTGATTCTTGATGTGATGAAACCGCATAGACCCAGCATTGTGGATGTGGCATTGAGACTCAGCCATGTTAAGGGTGTGAGCGGCGTGAACTGCATTCTCAGCGAAGTTGACCAGCAAACCGAAAATATAAAAGTGATAATCGAAGGCCCGAACATAGATTATGACGAGGTTTCTGAGACCCTTGAAGGAATGGGCGCTGTTATACACTCTGTGGATAGCGTTGTTGCAGGAAGAAAACTTGTCGAGGATGTCGAAACCCCGCAGGACAGATAAAATAGTTAATCCAAACCCTTTATTTTTCGGGCAATTTTTACCAGAACCTTAGTTTTGGGTTCATCTGTGTTTATTATTATTCGCCCTCTCTCTTCGTACCAGAATTTTGGATATTTTTTATCCGGCTCCACCTCTACACTATAACCCAATTCTTTTGCGGCTCTTGCAATAGTCTCCAGTTTCGGTTCAAAAGCCAGTTTTCGAGGCACCCGGCGCCCCTGTTTTCGAGAATAATTTATATTAAAATAGGCAGGGTAGATTATGATCCTCATTCTACGAGCACTCCATTAAGGACCCCATGCTGGCCGGGTCGAGATGTGATTTTAACCTTTCCAATAGGGGTCTCCACGAGTGCGCCCTTAGTGATTATGTTTCTCTGCGCAAAGTGCGGATTTGCAGGGTTCTCAATCACATTCAGTATTTTAACTTTCTCAGTTTTGCCCGTCTTGGGATTATAGACATTAACCTCATCCGCTCTGAGAAGCTTTATCTTGTAATTACCACCGCGCACGCGAACGATTTTCTTTCTAAGCGGAGCTAGATGAGTGTTAACAGGCTCTCTACCTAATTCATACTTTCTTTTCTTCCGGGCCATGCGAATTCTTCCACCGCTGGGTTTCCTCAGTGATCTGCCCTGCCAGATTGCCATTATATCACCAGCCACCGAATATGGGGAGTGATATTTAAATATTCCCCTTCCTCAGCAGAGATTCGAGCATGGCCATCATATCTTTATTTTTCACGATCTGCTTGAGTTTTTGTATTGTTTTTTCCACCGGATACTCAATCCGACGAATATGGAATTTCCCATTCTCAAATATTGCATAAGATGCGCGCCAGTCTCCGTCTCTGGGCTGTCCGACGGAGCCGGGATTTAGATATTTTAAAGATTCAAATTCACCCATAACTGGAAAATGTGTGTGACCATAGAGCAAAAACTCGATGCTGAGTGGCATACCTTTCTCGTCTTTCATGCATTCTGGGTCGAAACGGAACATATATCCGTAAAGAGGATTCGAAGGGCAGCCGTGAACAAAATAATACCTTTTGCCATCTATTTCCATAGTTTTATTGAGCGGTAGGCTTTTCAGAAAAGTCATGTCCTCCGCACTGAGCAACTTTTTTGTGATATTTTCCCTCGTATAAACGCTGAGTTCGTGCGTTTTTTCACCACAACCGCAGTCAACATCATAGGCATTTGCATAATCGTGGTTTCCCGTAACCCACACCTCCGGTTTTAAAGATTTCAAATAATCAAGAACCTCATCCGGACTCGGGCCGTAATCAGTCAGATCGCCGAGGAACCACACGGCATCATATCTCTCGCTTTCACATATCTTTTTCAACGCCTCTATATTCCCATGCACATCGCTTATTATTAACACGCGCATCTCAGCTCACCTCCAGCACGGCAGGTAATGGATACATTTCAACCACCTCGTATATAAAGTTACGCAGATCCATAACCTCTACAATTTCCACATATCCCTTTTGAATGCGAGGAATCATAACAAACACCATCTTATCGGAAAAATACAGATCGTGTTCGCCAATCAGTTTTTTAACATCATCCAAACTCTCGCTCAAAAGGAAAAAATCGGCGTCTATACTGTCCTCGCATACATCCAAAAAATCGGAGATATCTTCCGAAAAAAATACAGCAACCATATGGGGCACAAATTTCTTTTTCCATGAAAAATCAGTTTTTGAAGAAAGGAGGAAATATCCCGAAAAATCGGCGGCATAAGCGCTGGTAGCTGCCGCGGAAGCCAGCATACCGAAAGATGTGCGGTCATGAACAAAAACCACCGAAGCGTACTCACCTATAATACTCCTGCCAGCTATATTACCGAGAACCACCGCTTCCATATCTCCTCCAACCATATGGCGGTTAAGTAATTCGGTCTATTTATACCCATCCATTTCCTCTGACATTCTCTTAAGAGGTGCATGGAATCCTGCCCTTATGAAATATTCGTATGCGAGCTTCAGTGCCTCAAGATCTCCCGTGGCTTTCCATATGTGGTGATGTGCAATACCTTTATAAAGCGGGTCATTACCTATGAAACTCAACACCATATCCCAGTCCGCTTTTCCGCTCTTTTCGAATTCTATCCTTTCGCGAAGAATCAGAATCCATTTATCGTAGCCAGATAGTGATAATTTTTTAACGAGTTCTTCTGCTAGGGCAATATCCTTTTCCGCACCATTGATGTTCGATTTCTCAATTTCGCAGGATATCCGGTAAAGGAAAGGCTCTAAAATCCCTGACTCCTCGCCTATTTTTCTGAAAATCTCCACGCTGCGGTTCAGATACTCAAACGCAGCATCGTATTCATCGCGATAATATGCCATAATGCCCAGATTCGATAAAACATGCGCTTCACCGCTTCTTCGTCCAAGCAGCCTGTAATACCTGAGTGCGGAGTTGAAATATTCCTCGGCGGTATCTTCATCGCCAAGATTCCAGTAAATCAGACCAAGAAAATTTGCAGTTACGGGATAGCCCGTTATGTCGCCTATTTTTTCCCGCATCTCCAGAGAGCGAAGCACATACTCCAGAGCGCGTTTGTTATCGCCTTTGAGATAGTATATGGTACCCATATTATGAAGCAGATCTGCCTGATGTTTAGCCATACGCGTATCTTCTGCAATATTCAGAGCGGTTGTGTAATGAAGCATCGCTTTATCTGGTTCTCGACGATACCAGTAAAACGAACCCAGATACTTGTGAGCGAGAAGTACATGGATTTTTCCACCGCGTTCTGCCCAAGCAAGGTAGTTAGTAAAAGCATCCTCGGCCTTCTCAAATTCGCCCATTCGAACATAAAGGTTTCCAAGCGCGGCTTCAACTTCGGGGACGTTTTCTCCCGCGAGTTCAAGGGATTTGATATAGTACTTTTCCGCATTATCGTATTCGCCTCTGCTGAAATAGACACCACCCATTTTGAGATAGCATAGATAATCCGATTCCATTTCCAGAGCGATCCGATAATGTTGTAGCGCCGTATCGTATTCACCTATCTCCGCGTAAAGATTTCCAAGATTGTAATGACACTCTCTGATGACCTCATTTTTTTCCAGTTTTACGGCGCATTTGATAGCCAGTTCGTAAAGTTTTATACCCTCACGCGGTGCCAAGGAGAAATCGGTATGCATGATTCCTTTCAAAGCATTATCCAGTGCCTTATCGTAATTCATGGATTGGTAATAATGCTCAGCAACAAGCGAAAAGCGTTCCGCTTCGGAAATCTCGCTTTCTTCTATGCATTCCGCCGCGATTTTGTGGTACTCTATTCGCATCAATTCATCTATGCCTCCGTAAATCACATCGCGAATATAATCGTGATAGAACCGATAAAATCCACTATCCTGAACTATAAATCCAGTTCTCAGAAACTTTCTGAAAAGGCGAATTGTTTCCATTCTATTCAATCCAAATGCGTATCTAACAACATCGGGGGATATCTTCATCCCCAAAACGGACATGAATTCCAGATATCCCCTCGTTTCCTGTTCTATCCCGCTCAATCTTCTGAGCACAATACTCTCCATTTTTTGAGGCACAGATACTTCCTTTGTCACAAGTGTAATTTGCCCATCATCACCAATCAAATTCTCCTCCTGAATCAAACGAATGAGCTCCACAAGATGCAACGGCACGCCTTCCGAAGAGCGGTACAAGAAATTCGCAAGAGATATTGATATTGAGCCGTTGAGCATCGACTCCGCGATCTGAACGCATTCATCGAAATTTAAAGGAGCAAGATCAATCACTTCACCAAGAGCCTCACGCACTATGAAATGCTCGATGTTTTCCGCCACCGAAGTGTATTCATCGCTCCTGCAGGTGGCTATGAGAATCACACCGCTATCAGACACATTGCGTGCAAAGTGCACAAATAGCGAGGCCGTCGCCTCATCTGCCCACTGGATGTCATCAATGAATATAACCGCAGGGCTGTCTTTGCGAACACGTTCTATTCCAAGTCGGATATTTTCAAAATTCCATTCTTTGAAACTTGATTCCACCACGCCGCCGTCGTATTTGCCGCTTTTTATGAACTTTTCGAGTTCTTCTTTCACAGGTTGCATCTTTTC
>WAOZ01000015.1 GCA_015520975.1 DHVE2 group archaeon
ATATCAGGCAGATAAAGCCAAATGGAAGGAGAAAGAAGCGGCAGAAAAAAGAAAACTTAAAGATCTCAAGGAAAAGGTTGCCACGCTTCAAAAGAAAATGGACGCTACTGCCTCAATAAAGAAAAAAGAGGCAATAAGGGCAAAGATTGCCAAATACCAAACAAAGATGTCCACCATACAGACGAGAATACTTTCAATGAAGAAAAAAGAAGCGGAAATAGTGCAGAAGATGGCTTCTCATAAAGCAAAAGCCGCAGAATATTATCAGAAAAGTAAGATGTACGATGAACAGGCAAAAATGTATATAAAAACCGCAGAATCACTGGAGAGAGGTGCAAATCAAAACATAAATAACACTTTATAAAATTTCAACCTCTATTTTATCTCCTGGCCTGAAATTGAGTTTTTCAGATGCTGCACCTTGGTTTACAGCGAATTCAAGAAAATTCTCACTGTTGATGAGCGCTACAAGTTCATTTTTTGCAGCGTATCCATAGGATTTCACAAAACGAAGTATTCTATCACCCAATCTGATTTTATCAGGCTTTGAAACGAGTTTATCGGGTATATTTGTCACAACATTTCCGAAATGGTCTATGTGAAATACCTCGCCTCTAATAATATTTCCATCCTTTTCCGGTGCTGCAAATGGATATGTCACCACATCGGTGATGGGCTTTAAACAAGACAAAACCTCCATATCAATGTACGCCCCAGCAGGTGCAAACACATCTCTGCCATGAAATGTCGTGCTTTTGGGTTTGATGTTTATCTCATATACCTCAACAATTTTATCCTTCACAGGCGTTATTATCCCATTATCAGGGCCCACAAACCAGCCATTTTCAAATTTTACCGCAATGCTTTTTCTGCCCGTTCCAACACCCGGATCCACAACAAATACATGCACCGCCTCGGGAAATTCATTAAGAATCGCATAAAGAACATACGACGCGTGCCGCACATCATGGCGTCTGATACCGTGCGTAATATCAATTATCCTCGCATCTGGATTTATTTTCAAAATAGCCGCTTTCATAGCAGCCACATAATGATCCATGTATCCAAAATCGGTTGTGAGTGTTATCATCAGTAAATCACCCTGAATGTACTCTCTCCTTTCGGTTCTTCGTAACTGATCTCAACATCATCAACTCTCGCGTATGGGTGTCTATATCTACATCGATATATCAGTTCCTCAACCTTCTCTCTGGGACCTTCAAACACTGCCTCAACACGGCCATCTGGCAGGTTACGAACCCATCCCTTCACACCGAGTTTTTCTGCGTTTTCTTTGGTAAATGCTCTGAAAAACACACCCTGAACACGACCTCTGAAGAATACATGAGCACGCACCTCGTTCATATATGTACTAATTTAGTTGAAATATTTAAACATTGCATCTTTACAAATGGTTTATATTCGCAGGGACATTATCCCCTTCTATGCTTAAACAAAAATTGATTGATTGCGGAGCGATAAAGTTTGGAGATTTCATCCTCGCCTCTGGAAAGCGGAGTAAGTACTACATAGATATCAAGAAAGCCAGCACAAAGGTGGATATACTGAAAGAGATTGCAGAACTTCTCTCCACGCATGTAAAAGGGGATATCCTTGCAGGTGTGGAGCTTGGTGCTGTACCGCTCACTGTGGCAGTGGCACTTATTACCGGAAAAGATTACCTGATCATTCGCAAAAAAGAGAAAGGATACGGTACAGAAAAGCTAATAGAGGGAGAGTTTGAAAAGGGCCTGACGGTGGACATAATAGAGGATGTTGTCACCACCGGCGGCTCGGTGCTCCGTGCCGTGAAGATATTAAGAAACGCGGGACTGGAAGTTCAAAGAGTTATATGCGTGGTGGATAGAGAAGAAGGGGGGAGAGAAAATCTCGAAAAAGAGGGTGTGGAATTAATAGCGCTTCTGAAAGCCCGAGATTTACTGTAAATTTTTTCATCTTTTTTCCAGATCTTCGCCTCCTCCGAAAAGCATCTGAAGCGTGGCATACACATCATCATACCCGTAAAACATCTTTGCCGATGTGGGTATGGGCGTTTTAAACACCTGCATATCTTCAAGAACACGAAAAATCTGAATGTTCAGCTCTTTCTGCATTCCCCCACTCTCTTTTATCAAAGAATCGTAAAGCGCATCCCAGTTTGAGCACCATCTGGCTATTTTTTCAAGTTCATCATCCTCAAGAAGATCTATTTTTGAAAGAATGTTGAGAAATGGGATGTAAAATCTAAAATGAACAGTTGAAGAGAGCATTAGAAGAGATACGAACCCTGACGGGGTTTTGGCAAGAATGGGATCGAACATGAATGCGAGTACTGCCGTTTCCTCTCCAAGCGTATCCACTATGAAACTACTCGCGGCCCTAAACGCAAAAAGTTCCAGCTGTCCCGGAGTATCCAAGAGAACATAATCGCTCTCGTAGCTATCTATCTCCCGTTTCAGATCCTCAACGAAATTAGCCACAAGATCCGCCGCCACTATCTGCGCGCCGTTGGGACCCAAGCCGTACTCGTTCATCACATCTTCCAGATTGACGAGATCACGAACATCTATATCGGGTACATACGGCAAACTTTCTGCCCCCGGGTCAAGATTTACTGTTATCATATCGTATTCGTTTCGTATCATCCACTCTCTAAATGCTGCTGTGAATGTGCTTTTTCCGCTTCCAGCGGGTCCGACAACAAAAACATTAACGCTCATTGAAACAGAAAAGTCTCTAATGTTATTTTATTTTTTTCCATCTCCTGCGCTTCTTCAACTGTATCTGGAATGAGAGAGTCTATGGCATCTTTCAATAACAGAACCCGCTGCTTGATATATGGTGGCACATTGTATCGCTCACATATCATAAGCGCTTTATCGAGGTATTTTTTAACGCTTTTCTTATGCACGGTCAGTGTCAATTTGCCGTTTTTACATTTTATACATTTTCCACCCAGCGGCACTCTTCTGTACTTGGCATTGCAGTTGGTGCACCTGAATTTCTGAGTACCGTATTTTTTAAGATTGCCCATTATATCCGGAATGAAATGATGCGATACTATGCGAGCCGCCATGTCGTGTTCATCAACCGCCCTGATTTTTTCAGCGAGGTCAAGCTGACTCTCTGTTTTTTCCATCATACTGCCAAGAACCTTATATGCGGATTTGGTAACGCCTACATTTATACTTTTTGTATCATGCGTGAATCCAAATCTTTCATATTGCTCAGGCTTGCCTATTCTTTTTTTAACGAAATCCATCAGATCCTCTACTTCGTCAGGTTTTTTGAACTGATGCGTGGCCCTGTAAAATTCAAGAGGATACTGCTCCATCACATCCACATTAAGAGCCTCTTTATCGATTTCGGTCGGCGTGATTCTTGTGGTCAGAACAAGAGGTGCATCCATCATCCCGCCACGGGTTGATGGCAGAAACTTGCGTGAGAAATCCAGAAGCCCGTTAAGAAGCAGCATCACGCTATCCTCATCTCCGTCGCAGTTGCGCCTCTTTGCAGCATGGAAAAACGGATGCGCAAAACACACATTGGCTTTTGAAAAGCCGATGATTCTGCCGAGGATGCCCGCGGATGTATGCGGCGCCAGCCCTATAACAAGATGCCCTATCAAATCCTCACGCTTCCTGACATTGTAAAACCGCCGCATTTTATAGAATTTTTCCAATAGATCGTCCACATAATTTGCCACTCTCACAAGATAATCTCCCGCGCTTTCTGGCAGAATTATATCCTGCACCTTCAACTCGCATAACTGCATCGGGTCTTTCAATTCGTTTCCTTTCCAGTCTTTGGTGTATCCAAGTTCCCTAGCCTTCTCAATACTGAGGCCTATTTCTGCAGGTCTGAAATGAGTGAGCGCAATATCACTCATGTCAAATCTAATCGTACCATCTTTGAAAACATACACTCCGTGCTTTGCTCTCAGAATACCTTTCTCAAGAGCTTCAGGAATTCTCTCGGCGGACATCATTTTTATAACGCCTTTCACATTCCAGTCAACTTTAAGACCAAGATTTTTCTCAGCATTTTCGAATATTTTTCGAATTTTTATTCTCTTAACGCTTATTCTTCCAGTGAATTCCGTTTTCACGCCGCATCTTTCACAGTACGGTCTGAATGATTCTTCACCGCATTGAGGACATCTTCTGGCCCCAATCTCGATGGATATCTCCTCACTCTCTATCGCTTTATTAATTAACCGCTGTTTAGTGCCTGCGTTGCCTATGGGAAACAGCGCGTGTATCGGTGGTTTCATCTTCCGCTCAGCCGCTTTTTCGGGACGTCCCATCCTTGCACCTATTCTAATAGGTGCTCTCGGCATTATTTTAATACCTGCAAGAGCGTTTACAAGTTTCATTGGGTCGTTCTCATCGGAGTCTCTAACTCTGACTATTCTTTCATTATCCACATCCAGCCCCGTGCATCTAATGAGCGCGTAACCGTATCTCCCATCAATCTCATACATCTCGCGTTCTCTGTGCAGCGCGCCCAGTTTTTTCAGTATCTCTTTGATTTTTAGATTTTTGGGAAGATGGAGTATCTTCCCATTCCATACACCGTTTTCAAGTATGTACTCTCCCAAAATTTTTATTTCCTCAGCGCTTAGATCGTGCCAGAAGAGATTGTAATCGGGATGCAGCGGAATGCCATACTTTTCAGAGACCTTGAAAGCTTCAAACACATCCTCAATTTCGAGCGGCGCGCCGCGTTCCTTCGCCTCCTGAATCCACCATTCTACAACATAGGACGCGGGTAAAAGAGGATGATTATTCTCTAAAAATTCACCGTACGGTATCAAAATTTCTCCAACATCCACTATCTCCCTAACCTGCGATTCTATCTTAACCGCAGTATAAAAATCATTTATTTGCACCAGGTCCCCATTTTCAAGAAGCACTATGGGACCCTCAATGCTATCGCAGGGGGTCATACCACCGGCTTTTCCGGGTCGCTCCGTTTTCAGCTGCGTACCTATGGCTATAAAACGGTTCATAAGATACATTGTTGCGGGGTTTATGCTTATAGTGGCCAGTCCTCCCGCCCTGCATCGGCCGTATCGCAATCTGAATCCACCGGGCCGCAGAGGATAAGAGAACACTGGTCTGCCAGCGACTATGTCTTTAATATATTTATAAGATGGTTCAAGTTTAAACTCGTCTTCGCTAACTTCAGGTATGAGTTTGTTTATCCAGTCCCAGCCATCTATTTTTAATTTATCCACATACGCTTTTACCTTCTTGGTTTTTTGAAGCAATCCTTCCGCGAGCACCAGACACATACCACCGCGAACCTTGTTGGTTTCTATTCTCGGAAGATTCCGATAGCCACTCACTTCAAAATCCTCAGTTCCCTCACCATCTATGCACACGGGGCAGTTCTTAACCACTATTTCTATTTCCTCATTACTCGGCATGTACTGGAGATGCTTTTTTCTATTGTACAATTGGATTTCTTCCTTATATCTCTCAATCTCAGGCTCCGTTGGCTTGTATTTATCTATACCCAGCTCTCGACGAACAACATCCGCTATCAAAACGCTGAGCGCCTGTGCCGTTCCACCCGCGCCACGAATCGGCCCAGCATAATAGATGGATGCGTACTCGGTGCCATCATCGTTCTTTTTTATCTTAACATCTGCAATGCCTTCTAGAGGTGCCACAAGAATGCCCTCGGTTAATATTGCCAGTCCAACTCTAACCGCCCTATCAAGAGCTTCGGCCTTATCATCAAATTTCTTTGCCACATTTCGCGCCATCAGAAGCGATACCATGCCCCTGTCGTATTTTTTGCTCAATTCTCTTATCTCCTCCGCGATGCCCTTAACACCTGTTATCTCCTCCACCCTTGCGGCCAGATCTTTCGCGCGGGGAATCTCAACAAACGGTTCCGGATCAAATCCCATACTGCGCGCCTCTGCGGCTATTTTATAGCATTTTTCCGCATTGCATTCAAGATTTTCAAAATATTCCTCCATCTCGGGACTCATTACCTCTTGCATCAGACAGCCCATATACATGCATATAATAAACGGTTTTCTACAAACCCTCTTTGTAAGAGTTTTTTATCAGACATGGTAACTAAGAAAAATAAAAAATTGTAAAGATGTTGTTCCTACTTTTTCCGCACTACTGCGACCACCAAAAGCACAATCACAAAAACGATCACTCCAATTATCAGAAGGCACAGAAATCCACCAAGCGCTATACTCAAGATTCCGCTGTTTACATCTGTGGCGCTGTTTTTTATGCTCGGTGTTATATCACCCGTGGATGCTGTGACTTCTTTATCAAAGGTGCCGTCGCCGTTGGAATCTATTTTCAATATGACCGCGCCATCCTCTTTCTGTTCGAGTTTTATCCAGTCGATGTTGTATGAATCAATTTCACCTGCAGATATTGGAATATCCGTGGCGTTCACAAAATCATACGAAAATTCAATAGCACGGGATCTTCCTTCGTAATATTTTATCACATAGAGATCATAGTAACCGTTATGCGCACCGAAAACCTCATAGGTCAGAGAGGACGGATCCGATGTGAAAATCCTGTATTCTTTCACTCTTCCGTATTCAAGCACAGCAACACTGTTGGGTATATCGTGATAATAATTTCCAGATTTATCGCAACCGAGTTTATTACCGTTTTTATCCGTTATCAAAAGGTTGTGATATCCCACATCAATGCCCGTTGCTCTATCTTTCATTATTACATCCACATAGGTACCAATCGACGGCGCGTTTGCATACCACACTTCGTAAACACTGTTGTTATTCGTGGTCCATGCTATTGTCCCGCCACCTATTGCAATTTCCATAACATTCTGTATTGAAAGTGTACTAACTTTGTCTTGCGGTATGTTGTATATGTAAGCAGTACCATCAAATGACCATACAACATAATTCGTGTCGATATCTATGGAATCTATACTCTCGTAATAGCCTACATATTTGTCCCATATAACCTTCAAATATCCCGTTTTTAAGTTCTTAACTGCGATTACCACATCCTTTCCGAAGTTACTGCGATAAGTTTCCACGATCCAGTCCCCGGAAATTTTGGAGTACGTGAAATTATCGAGGGTATATGTCCAATAGGTATTGTTCACCATGGAATACAGATGATGTCCAAACAAAATTAACTGTCCGGACACATCAATGTTTGTTGGATTGTAGTCTATATCCACATATTTCGGTGCAGAACCAAGTTTCATATAGCCAAATGTTCCTTTATAAGATTCGGGATTAGACTTAAGAAAAGCCACTGTATCGCCGTTTATTGCCACCTTATATATATTACTGTTTGATTTGCATATCACACCGTTTATTGAATCCACATAACTCGGCGTACCATCATCTGGATAATGAATCCAGACCACAGTATCTCCAACATCGGGATACATATCCAAGCCATCGGATGCACTGATAACAGTACCCGCACCGCCATCAATAGAGACATAAATCTCCGATGTGTACGCACCGGAGGAGTTTGTGTGCCATCCTTCCCAAGCTACTTTATTTTTATAAACAGCAATGCGCTCTACGAACTCTGTACTGGAAGAAAACACTCTGGTCCCGGATATGGATACCACATCTCTGTTAGCCACATTACCACTTGTTTGTTCTTCTGGTGTTTCTGGTGCCACGCTGATTCCAATAAAAAAACTCATTGAAATCAGGGCACACATGACCAAAAATGCCCAGATTCGATTCATTTTTAACCCACCTTTAAATACAGTTATCCTTCAATCTAATAT
>WAOZ01000016.1 GCA_015520975.1 DHVE2 group archaeon
GATGGTGAGCAGTCGGTTGTTTCTGTTCATCAATTCGCCTATAACTTCGTAGTCCTCGTTTTCAAGAGGTTCTATGGCCTGCATAGTTATTTTTCCGATTTCCCTAATCACATCGCGTGCGAATGAGTTCCAGACATAAAATCTCCTGACCTTCTCCACCATTTCACGCGTGGAACCTTTTACCCCCGAGAATCCAACAACCAGTTTTAGCTTGGGAACTTCTATATGATGAATGAACCATCTCACATCGTTTTTCTTGATCTCCCACAGCAAATCGGGTTTTGGGTTTTTGTATACAAGAATACCCTTGCCATGCGTCACGGTGCTGGTGTCTATGGGGCTTGCACGCCCCTGCGTTCTGTACTCCACCTCAAAACTCTTTATGGCTATATCCTTTTCATTTGCATTTCCCTTCATTTCTAACAGCGCGGCCACTAAAGCTACGCTTATTGAGGCGGATGAGCCCATACCAGATGCGGAGGGTACATTACTTTTTGTTTTAATGAATAAAGGAGGGCCGTCCCAGTAAAGATCAAGTGCGGTTTTTATGTATTTGTGATATTTTTTATTTAATGGATACCCGTTAACCATAAACGCATCGAACTCTCTTATATCTACAAATGTGCGTAAATTTACAGCAACCGCTATTGCAGGCTCGCCATACACAACAGCATGCTCCCCGAAAAGGATTATTTTTGCAGGTGCAGATGATTTCACGATGCGTTATTCTCTTTCATTTCATAAAGCTTTTCCCACAGTGGGACTGGTACATACCCCGTAAGACTTAAATATGGAAACGCGCAATATCGCATTAGTGATCACTATGAAAGGTGGCAGGAGTAAGTTTTCAAAAAAGATTGTGCGGAAAGAGAAGGGTGTCTCGGAGGTCCTCGGCAGTTTACTCGTTCTTGCAATAACCGTTTTACTGTTCTCAACAGTATTCTATTATGTAAACACGCTGCCCACTCCGAAAGCCCAAACCTATGCACAATTTAACGCTAAACTGAATCTTGTGAATGTTTCTGGAAGTCTGTATGCGAACATAACGGTTGAGAATGTTGGCGGTGAGAGCCTTAAAGATTGGCAGACTGAGTTCATAGTCGTGATAGATACCACGGCAAAGCAGTATATGTTATCGCAACCGCCGTTATCTACGCAGGCCTTTGATAAAGATGGCAAATTTTCACAGGGGGAGGCGTTTTATTATAATTCAAGCTGGGATGGTATAACTGTGAGCCAGTATTCGGATATCAGCGTTATGCTTTATGATATGTCCACGCAGCAGGTTATATGGTCTGCAAAGCTTCTTGGGCAAGCAAATACGCCACCTATCGCAATTTCTATTTACTCCATACCCGGACCCATAAAAATAGGCAGTTATGCAAGAATATATGCAATAATATTCGATCCCGATTACGGGGATGATGTGAGCAAGGATATTGTGGGTGTGGATCTGTCTTCGCTTAACATGTCCTCCTATGTGCCCATGCAGTATTCTGGAAACAATCTCTTCTCTACCAACCCGCTTTATTTCAACGACACCAATCTCGACCCGCGAAAACCCTATGTGATCACGGTATATGTGGAGGACACCTATGGAAGGAATGTCAGCTATAAAGGCTACCTTTATATCACAAAAGGCACCAATATAAACGGTCCCGACCTCTTTGTTGACCCGAACCTTATCGTGATGAGCACTGAGAATCCAACGCATATGAACGATGTTACCGTTACCGTCACAGTTCAGAACAGAGGCGGTGTTGGCGCAACCTTCAAATTGGAGGTTTATGATGAGTATTCTACTTATCCAAATGGACAGGTGCTGATTCAAACTAATTTAGGAAATCCGTTGCCTGGAGGTAATCAAACTTATACCGTATCCGCTGCCGGGCAGACTACCATAACTTTTATCTGGAGAGAGGTAGGAACCAATTCCACAGGGGCTTCTCTTGGCCCTGTTGCGGGCAATCACAAGCTGCTTGTGAAGGTAATCGATATACACGACATATACGGCAATCCCGGTGAGGATCCGAATGCAAAGTATCCAAACGAAGCCGTTGTGGATGTAACCGTTTTGCCGAAAATACTGTTCGTGGATGACGACCAGGCGATACAGGGAAGTGATCTAGATGTTAGTCAGTACTACGAATATATTCTGGACACCTGCAACTATGAATATGATACGAAGATATGGACTGGAACGATATATTACGACACCACACTTTCATACTACGATGTGGTTATCTGGGAAACCGGTTATTCCACATCAACAATTGATGCCACCACCCAAGCACCTGAGTTGTACAAGTTCTACACGAGTGGAGGTGCGCTGTGGCTTATCAGCCCTGAGCTATCTTCCACAACGCTTACCGCAATAGATCCTGCTTTGTCCTCATATGCTGCGCAGTACACAGGAAATATCGTGGGTGATGCAACCAATCCTGATGTCAATTTAACACTACCGAATGGCAATCCTATAACAGAGCCGCTTATCAATGATAGAACAACAGCCTCGAATGTACAGGATGTAAGGTACATTAATGGTGGCACACCGCTTATCCGTGATGTTTCTGGCAATGTTCTCACGGTCACGGATACAAATGCAAACGGTGGAAAGATTGTGTATATGGGCTTTGAATTTTCAAGAATAGAGCATTATTACGGGCAGTACTTCATTGGATATCGTATATTGCAGTGGCTTGGAAATATATCCAGCAGGGTGGGTACTGATGTGGCCGTGGATGATATGATTATATCCACTACACATCCGCTCTATATGCAGCCTGTGAATATAACGGTGATAGTATCTAATAATGGCGGTTCACCCGTATCCACCTCGGTGCTTCTCAAAATTGACGGTGTGGTGTCGCCAGATATAGTTACTGCCAATCCAAATAACACGGGAATAATACCCCCCGATGGAGGATTTGTGACTGTCAATTTCACATGGATACCAAAATCACCCGGAAAGCATGTTATTACTGTTATGGCCGATCCGTATAATTTCCTCAAAGAAACTAATGAAGAGAACAATATGCTCAATTCACTGATAAACAATATTGTGTATGTTGAATTCTCGACATTGCTCATATACAACACCTCCCTTGCCCAACCCACGCATGTATGGGCTGTGGAGCAGGCATTTAACGATACGGGGTATAAATACAAGACCTTGAATGTTTATGATTACTACTCTTCAAAAGCATATCCTGCGACTTATACAAGCGGAGAGGATTTCACGAAATATAATCTGGTTATATGGATTGAAACCGCGGACAATGCTGTGGGTGTATCTGAACCTCTCGGCGTCAAAGATGCGAAGGCTGTTTACAATTCTGTCTCCAACGCGAAGATTGGATTCCTGTTTATAGGTGGGGATATGCCCAGATTTTTAGAGGACGCCATTTATAATACAGCCACGAATTCCAACTTGCTTGATTACTTCTATCTCAGCTATTCCACGAATCCGGCGCTTACAGGTGGTGGAGATTATGTATTCTTCGGTGTGAATAATCCCGACAGCATCACAAACGGCGCATCTTATATCATTTCGGTGCCAACAGGTGGTACTATATATACGCTTTCAAGCTCGAATCCTGTAAACTACGGATTGCTTCGTGATCCCCTTCCGCCAACCACGGATGGTGCAGATCTCGAGAGCACATATCTCATAACAAGCGCTACCACCTACACGCCCACAGGCACCTATTACGGTATTGCAGCCCAAACATCCACAAATATAAAAATTGCAGTGCTACCGTTTAATATGACGCAGGTTCTTGGTATTTACGGACTGAGATATTCCGATAAACCGGTGGATCCCGCGAGACAGTCGAGAGCAGAGATTGTGTATCGTTTGACAAAGTTTTTTGGATTGATGGATTCAAGGCCTGAGCTTGCTGTATATGCACCTGAGATTTCTATTGAAAGTGAGCTACCTAACATCGTGGTTGGGCATTCGTATATGATTCGGGTAACGGTGTATAATTATGGATTCACCGGTGCAAGTACCGTGGTGAGATTTTACGACGATTATGAGTGGATCGGTACGCAGAGCGTTTATGTGCCGGCAAATAATAAAACATATGTGGAAATCGTCTGGACTCCTATGTTCGCGAGTAAGACCAGGCATATAAGAATAGTAGTGGATCCTCTTAATGAAGTTAAGGAAGTTAAAAACGCCACATTGTCATATGAACTGTTTAATTACAATAATGAGGCTATAAAAACGGTGACGGTCTGGTACTTCTGGGATGATATGGAGCATGGCGCGGGGAACTGGGTACATGAAGCTACAATAATGGATATAAATGGAGAGTCACCATTAAGTTTTATTGATCGAAAAGATGTAAGTACAAATGTTATTGGTGATTGGGATTGGAGTTTAAGTGGAAGCAGTGATAATGCAGGTAACTTTTATCGGGGACAAAATATATTCTATACTAATGATTCCCGTGTGAGTAATTTCACTTATGGAACATATCACACGGCTCCAAGTGCGTTTTGGATGCCAGAAGCGCCCCGTACAGGCGCAAGAAAACCGATAGATGTTATTTTTGTAATCGATACCTCGGGAAGCATGTTAAATACAGTTCCCGGTGCTACGGTAGGAGATGTTAATGGAGACGGATATTCAAATACAAGAATTGATGTGGCAATACAATCCGCAATTGATGCAATCAGCGAACTGAGCGATCAGGATAGAGTGGCTGTATTTGTATTTAATCAGAATGGTAATGGTGATCCCCAGGAATTGTTGGGTTTCACATATGCTACTCAGTCTAACATACAGAATATTATAGATCCTGCCTTAAAATCCTTAGTTGCTACTGGGGCGACTCCAATGTATGATACAGTGGCGGATGCAGTGGAGTACATGGA
>WAOZ01000017.1 GCA_015520975.1 DHVE2 group archaeon
GTGTGAAGTCCTTTTAAATGTTTTTATTCGAGCAAAATTAAAATTTTTTGCAATGTTCAACATCTGTTCAACATCTTTATATAAACATAAGCCCATTCCCCAATATGGGAGTTGAGGATTTGTTTGATTCTGTGGAGGAGCAGATACTGGATTTGCTTGCAAGAATCGATGACGGGGACGAGAATGCGCTGGAAGAACTCAAAAAGGTAAAACGCTATTTTGAAGAACTGAACGATCTTCTATCGATAATATCCGAGGCGGACACCATCGAAACGGTAAGCAAAAAATTCGATAAGTTGAGCGAGAAATTCGATGAATTTCTTGAGGAAATTGTGAAGGTGGTGGGATGACTACGATAAGAGAGTCAATTAAAATGGGAGAGGTGATCTCCTTTGTGAGAAGCGTGGACGATGCCGAAATAGAGTTGTTCTACGATGATGCGGAGAATGTGTGGTATCTGGCAACATCAGATCGCAGGGAGTACATAATGATCGGCGCAGACGAAGATCTGGATGAACTTTACAATTTTCTGAAGCACATCGTTGAGAATATCCCGTGGGAGGATGACTGGAAGCCAGAAACTGGTGAATAGATCTATATCTCGTATTTTTCTATTTTCAATCTTCGCATAGCATTTTCAGCCGCGATTTTTAGAGCGTCGTAAAGCTGCGAACAGGCGGGACAGTATGCATGCTCCATAAATGCCAGATCCCAGAGATATCCTCCTTTTCTCATTATCGCCGAAACTACATCTATCTTATGTGCTGCTCTGTAACCCACTGCCTGCGCACCCGTGATTTTTCCAGAGGTATCTGCGAAAATCTTTAGTGTTATGGAGTGCCGTGAGTAAGGTGTTATTGTGGCTCGTCCTCTCCCAGAAATTGCGCCCTTTGTTCCTACGGATGCGATTTCAAACTCGCCTATCGCGGATACGAACGCCGCTGTGTGGCCGGTGTATATGGCATCACCACCTGCTGCGTTTATACCTGCAACTGCACCCTGTCTGGCGGCAACAGTGGCCAGCTGAACCGTGCCATAGGGAGTTATAACACAATCACCCGCTGCGAATATGTCTTTTACGGAGGTTTGCATCTTCTCATCCACGACTATGAATCCTTTATCCGTTTTGACTTTATCTTGGAGTATGCCCGTGGTGGGCTTCACTCCAGCGCTTACTATTACCATATCAAAATCGAAATGCTCGCCGTTTATTATTGCACCATCAACTTTTTCCTTGCCTGTAATCTCTTCAACTCTGGCGCTGCACATACATTTTATTCCCTCTTCCTTGAGATGCTCTTCAACAATTTTCGCCATATCCCTATCCAGCGATTTTGGAAACGGATGTTCCAGCATCTCTGCAACTGTCACCTCTAACCCTCTTTTTTTCAGCGCGTATGCCATTTCAATGCCGATGGCGCCGGCACCGATTATCAACGCAGAGCGGGACTGGTTTGCATAAATCAGAATATTTTCCGCATCTTCCACAACGCGCACCGTGAAAACACCTTTCTTATCGGCACCTTTGATGGGCGGCACAAAAGGTTTTGCCCCACCGGCGAATATGAGTTTATCGTATTCAATCTCGTTGACCTCTCCATTTTCCAGATTTTTGTATATCACTCTTTTGTTCTGACTGTCGATTTCGGTTGCCTCGTGGTTCAGAAGCACATTTATCATTTTTGTTTTTGGAAATGGATGGATTATGTGTTTGATATCAACGGCACCTTCCACCACGAGCGGAATGGAGCAGGGGGAATAAGTCTCATAACCTCTCTTTTCTATGATGGTGATTTCCTCGTTTCTGTTCGTTCTTGTTGCCCATTTTGCAGCGTATATACCTGCGGTGCCCAATCCAATTATTACGAGCATACGAACCGCATGATGTTTACGAGCATAATCTTTTCGGGGGGTTGTGTGATATCCAAAAAGGGAAGTTGTAAATATCACCTGAGCATGGGGGCTAATGTGATAATCCTCGTTGGTGTGGCCCATGTCATAAATATTCGCTCACAGATTGAAAGATTGATAATGCACGAAAATCCGGAGGTTGTGGCGGTTGAGCTGGATTACGGGCGCTTTGTGGCTCTGCAGCAGAAAGATAGAGATAACGAAGTGCAGCATATGCCGTATATATATCGAAAAATGGCGGAGATGCAGCAAGATCTCGCAAAGATGCTTGGTACCGAGGTGGGTGATGAGATGCTCACCGCGGTTCGCACCGCAACCGCGCTGGGGAAAAAGGTTGCGTTCATCGATATGGAGTCGGTCACAATAATGAGGGAAATAAAAAGAAATATGAGTCTATGGGAAAAAATCAAATTGACATTTTCTTTCCTTCTCGTCCCATTCGTCGGGAAAAGGGCTGGTAAGAAAGAGATAGAAGATGTCATAAATCGTGAAGAGTACTACATTTCCGAATTGAGAAAGAGATATCCTGGGCTGGCAAAGGCGCTTTTCGACAGAAGGGAAGAGTATATGGCGGCGCGTTTGAAAGAACTCAGCGAAAAATATGGTACGGTTATGGCTTTCGTTGGTGATGGTCATGTTGACGGATTAAAAAGAAGGCTCAAAGATGTTAAAACTATCAGACTCCGCGATATGCTGGGGCATACGGTGAGTTATTCCATAGAGATAGCCGTAAAATAACGCTCATCTGCACATCTTATCCCAGTCCACATACTCGGGATCGCAGGTCTGTGATTTTCTGAATTTTTTTCCTTTATGGCTTCCCGGTTCGCTTATATAATTTCTTTTTCGCGCCTGCCATTCGATTATGTCTATGAAGGATCTGTATATGGGCATCAAAAGCGGTCCGTACCATCTGTCTTCGAAATATCTTTTCAGAATATTCTTTCCCTGCCTGATTCCATGCGTCAGGCATCTTTTAAGCAGTTCAATATGCACATCGCTGAGATTGTATGCTTCGAACCACTTCTCATTGTTCAGCAATCCCATGGGAACGAAAAACATGGGCATTATGATGGCTTTGAAATCCCACAGCTCATCGACGAGTTCCAAAGTTTTTATAACATCCTCCTCTCTTTCTTCAGGAAGTCCTGCGATGAGTGTCATAGCAGGTTGCATACCAACATCTTCCATGATTCCCGCGGCCTCAATCACGAGTTCGGGCCACTCCTCGGTGTCAAATGGTTTTGCTTTCTGGGGCATAATTATTTTAGCAAGTCTGGGCGAGCCTGTTTCCACACCAATCTCTGCACCCCACCATGACTGGTTGTCATCGAGTATTATTTCGGCAAGTTTATCCATAAGTTTAGTATCTCTCTGTCCCTTTACTATGGCCGCTATGCTGGCATGGGCCCATACAATTCTGCGGTAATGCTTTTTGAAAAGTTTGTGGAGTTTTATAAGTTTCTCCTCGTTGGGAATGATATAACTCGGTCTGCCTGCACCATAAAGCAGCACATCTTCGCTGTGTATTATCCCGTCTCTCACTCCGTGCTTAACATTAACAAGGATTTCTCTCTCTATCTTCTCATATGGATAATATCTGAGCGGCCTGAGCGTAACAGAGCAGAACTTGCAACCGCGGGGGCAGCCTCGCATCACCTCCACGATGCCGTTCACGCTTGGCAGCTTTATATCGGAAATCTCATCCACCGACGGTGAATTTGAGGGTTTCACAGTGTAAAATTCAGGCAGTTTCTCGCCTTTCAGCGCCATATTCACAAGTTCACCAACGACTCTTTCTCCCTCTCCTTCCACGACGCAGTCTATTCCCCATTTCTTCATTTTATCGCGACGATATTTCCAGTGCCACGCAGCGGGACCTCCGGCTATTATCTTCACACCTCTCTTTTTCATTTCGCGAATGGCAGGAGATTCCATCAATCTCGCGAAGGAGCGTGCGTTCACGGTCTCTCTTTTGAATATTGATGCGAAGGTGCTTGATGGGGGACCGAATCCAAAATAATCGTGATGCGATAAAAGCAAAACTTTTGCTGTTTTGGCGTGTTTGTGAAGATGATCGGGATCTATTATGGCGGCATCAAATCCATCGTCTATGAGTTTCGCCTCTATTTTCCTTAATCCGTAAGGTGCCTCTAACGGTCTTCCGTCTTTATCAATGACTTTCATTTTCGGTGCGAAGAGGAATAACCAGAACTTCTCCGGGACGAGCATCACGGGTCCCGTCGTTCCGAATCCGAGAAATTCTTTGTGGTGATGATTGGACATCATCGTACGATCAGTCGTCAGTACAACTTCCACCATTTGAGGCACCCCTAAAGAGGGGAGAGGCTCAAAACTTATAAATATTTCGTGAATGATAGCATGCTCCAATGCTTCCTGTTAAGATTGAAATCTGCAATTTCGGGAAAATTCAAAGAGAGTACAGACAGATTGTGAATGAATATGAGATACGCATATCGAACATGGCAAGGTTCAGGCTCAGAGATGGCACAAAACTTCCGCAAGATGCTATTCTTCTCGATCCGCGGGGAGTGGAGATGAACTCTGAAGAATTTTACAGATTGATTTATGAATATTCCAAGGATGGCAGAAAAATAGTTTTCGCAGTCGGGCCGCCGGAGGGATTCACCGATGAGGATAGAGAAGGGCATATGCTTCTATCTCTTTCAAAATTGACACTGCGCCACGAACTGGCGTATCTGGTGCTTCTTGAACAGATATACCGTGCGTTGCTGAAAATGAAAGGTACAGAGTACGAGAAATGAATTGAGTTCGTGCGTATTTGCAAAGTTTTTTGGAGTCAGGGCAAAATTATTTAATCATATGTGGCATACAGCATTTTATGGAAGATGTTTGGGTTGAAAAATACCGTCCAAGAAACCTTGATGAAGTGGTGGGGCAGAAGGAGATAGTTGAACGGTTGAAATCGTATGTGAAGGCCAGAACCATGCCGCATCTTTTATTTGCGGGTCCTGCGGGCACCGGTAAGACGACATGTGCAATTGCTCTGGCTCGCGAATTGTTCGGGGAAAACTGGAGAGCAAGCTTCCATGAACTGAACGCCAGCGATGAAAGGGGAATCAACATAGTGCGAACCAAGATAAAAGAGTATGCGAGAACCGCCGCACCAAACGATGTTGGGTTCAAAATAATATTTCTGGATGAGGCTGATGCACTCACTCCAGATGCGCAGGCTGCGCTGAGAAGAACGATGGAGATGTATTCTCGCACCTGCAGATTCATACTTTCGTGCAACTTCTCTTCAAAGATAATTGAACCCATTCAGTCCAGATGCGCTGTGTTCAGGTTCAGGCCGCTGGATGAGGAAGATATGAAAGCGCGATTGAGGTATATAGCGGAGCAGGAAGGGAAAACACTGACAGAAGAGGCGCTGGATGCCATCGTTTACATAGCGAGCGGGGATATGCGCAAAGCCATAAACATACTGCAGATGTCTGCAGCCATATCCGATAAGATTGACGAGAATGTTGTTTATAAAGCCACGGGCATTGCGAAGCGAGAGGATATAGAGAATCTTGTGAAAGAAGCGCTATCCGGCAATTTTCTGAAAGCGAGGGAGATGCTGCACAAAATGTTCGTGGAACTGGGATTGTCGGGGGAGGATGTTATCAAACAGATCCATCGGGTGATTTACGAGTTGCCCATTGATGACCGGCTGCGCGTTGAATTGCTGGATAGAACTGGAGAAATAGAGTTCAGGATGGTTGAAGGTGCCAATGAGAGAATACAGCTCGATGCTTTGCTCGCTTACTTCACGCTTGCTGGAACGAAGAGATAAATCTCAAAACAATATTTTTTCCATACTCCACAAGCTCCCTCGCTCGTTCCTCTGTTTTTGCATCGGAGAACACGCGGATAACATCTTCAGTACCCGATGCCCGGATTAGCAGCCAGGCATCTTTGAATATTATTTTTATCCCGTCCGTTTTTACAATGTTTACCGCATTACGGATTAATTTTCGCTCAATTTCCTCGCTAACCATCTCAACGATTCTGTATTTCATTTCGCCGTTTACAGGTACGGCAACTTTCATCTGATGATATTCGGGGAACTCTTTTGCGAGTTCGTCCAGAGTTTTTCCCTCTCTATCCATAATCTCCAGAATTTTCAGAATCGATAAAAGCGAATCGCCCCACAGCGTATCCGGAGGGAATAAATATTTTCCAGTTTCCTCGTATGCGAATGTCGCACTTGTTTTCAGTATCGCCTCCGCCATCTCAGGTGGGCCGACGGGGCAGTATATAACCTCAAACCCTTCTCTGGAAGCCACCTCTTCGATGAGCATTGAGGAGTTTATGGGCGTAACAATCTTCCCGCGGGCAAAGCGTTTTGCGAATATCGCGCCCACGACATCTTCCGAAACAGCATCTCCATTCTGCGCGATAAATACCACTCTGTCAGCATCAACATCCGTTCCCGCTCCCAGATCCATGCCCTTGGTTATTTTTGCGAGCTCGGTGAGTGTGTTTTTTCTCGGTTCTGAAGGTCGGGAAGGTATGTGCTTTCTGGTGCAGTTGATACATCTCACAGTGATGTCCAAGTATTCCAGAATACGGTTCCATATCCCGGCTGCAGCGCCGTTGGCAACATCGAGTGCTATTTTAAATCCCGAAACATTTTTCACTTTTTTCTCAATAAATTTGATGTAATGCTCCATGGCATCCTTGTAAACGGTGTCTTTTATTCTATCCCACTGTGCGTATCTGTATTCCTTTCTGTGATAAATGCGTTCTATTTCCCTCTCCATATCGTGATATATGTCTCTTCCGAGAGAATCAACGATCACCAGCCCGGATATCTGAGGCGGGGTATGTGAACCTGTTACTATCACGCCCCCATCGGCAAAATCCGCAACGAATCTTGCAAATACTGGCAGAGGAACGATGCCCAGTCGCAGAACCTCCACGCCGGTGCTTTGCAGCCCGGAAATCAGGGCGCTTTCCAGCATTTCGGAACCGTATCGGGTATCGCGTGCTACTGCAATTTTACCGCCGCAGAGAGTTCCGTATGCTTTTCCTATATCTAGGGCAAGCTGAGGTGTGATTTTTATGTTCGTGACGCCTCTGATGCCTGCGGTGCCGAAAAGTTTCATAGATGGGGAAAGTGATTGCATATATATACAACTTCGCAAAAGAATGATTTTACAAGATTTTAAGGATGACGAAATATTAATATTTCTGAGCATCTATTTCGCGTTGATGTGCGTCTGCGTTTCATGAGATGAATTCCCTGTTTCAGCGACATTTTCATAGATGTGGGGTGAGATAGAGTATAATCACTAGTCTCGGAGGGAAGTGGTCAGAATAGACATTGAGTCTGTGAAAGTAATGATAAATTTGGAGCACGAAATCCTAAAAATATCTCGTTTAGCAATATATGACTGTTGAATTTAGAAAATCTCTCTTGAAGAGGCTATGTAATAACCCAATTCCAAAATGTTTAAAAATCTCACCGTTATTAAGCAAGTATGGAACTTAGTAATGCAGAGAAGAAAGTACTTCTTGTACTTCGCGACTCTCCCGAGGAGTGGGTGAATGTTGAAGATATCCTGAAAAAAGGTAACTTCTCTCAGATGGTCGAGGTGATGAACGCAGTTTCATGGCTGAAAATGAAGAATCTTGTGCATCTGAAAGAGGCGGTTGAAGTAGAGTACTGCCTTGGAAGGGGCGAGCAGCTGCCCGAGAGGCAGATTTTTGACCTTCTTCGGGAGAGAGGGGAGATTTCACTTAAAGAGCTCTCCGAATTGTTACCCAGAAGCGTGGCCGGTGCTGGTGTGGGGCATTTGAAAAAGAT
>WAOZ01000018.1 GCA_015520975.1 DHVE2 group archaeon
ATTTCATACTTCTCCTGTATCCCCTAATGTTATTGGGTGGTGGCATAGCCTCGCCGATATTATCAATGATGGTGGTCACCAGCGCGAAAAAGCGAAAAGGTCTAACATATATGATAGTGCAGAGGGTTTTGCCATCCATACCACCTGCTTTAACAGCACCCGTTGGAGCGGTGTTATATACCTCTGGTAGTTACAGTTTAAGCGTGATAATTGGTGTCATTGGACTGATATTCGCGGCATTTTTGATAACATTCATCCCTGAAACGGTGAATAAGAATAATAATGCCACTGTAAAAAACCGTTTAAAACTTTTTAATATCCTCACACTTTCATTGTTTTTGTTGATATGCGCATATTCCTTGGAAGCGCTATCTAACTCGGCGATTTCATGGTATGTGCCTTTATTTCTTAAAACGAAAGGAATTACAGTTTTTCAATATGGTATCTTTGTTGCGATATCCACGCTCGTAATCGCAGTAGGCAGTCTTGCCATGGGATTTATTGTGGATAAAATACAACCGATTAAAGCGCTTATGTTTGTATGGCTCACAGTTGCCGGTTTGATAATTGTTTTCACATATTCGCTTGATTACTGGATTGTTCTTTCAACCTATCTCATCTGGAACGCACTGGATATGATTGATGCTGTGGGCGCACCAATTATCATAGATAAATGGTATTCTACCGACAAAACTTCTGTTTTGGGCCTGTTCTCAGGAATTATAAAAATAATCACAATTCCAGGGGCGGCAATAGGTGGTCTGCTGGCAGCACTGTCTCCGAAAATGCCGTTCATTTTCAAGGTACTGGCAAATATCACCGCGGCTTTTTTGATGGCTATAATACTTTTTAAAAATATAAGGAATGAAAACATGAAATACTGAGAAAACCAACATATTACGATTCTAACTAGCCGAAGTAGATGCCGAAATTAATACTAACTGCGTATTTCAATCCCAACATGGTGCGATTCTAACTTTTTATTTCTTTGAAAAAATTTTTTGACGGATCTCCGATAATGACATGACTTTATAAACATCCGCTGCAAAATATGTTGTGAAAAATAAAATCACTCATAAATAAAGGATAATGCTCCGGCCGGGATTTGAACCCGGGTCACGGGCTTTCCTCAAGCCATCATTTCAGGCCGTTTCGCATAGCCTTGGATGGCTTACGAAAGGCCCGAATGCTTGGCCGGGCTACACCACCGGAGCAGTATCTCCACTGATAATCGGCATGGGTATGTAGTATAAAAAAATATCTTTGCTTCTATTGATATCCTTTTGTCGAAAATACTAAATACTTTAACTTCCCTCTCACATAGTGTGGAGGAAGGGTATGTAAATGTTGGAAAAACGTGGGATAATGAAAAAAATCATAGTTCAGAGGATGTTTTAGAGAAAGTTACCCAAATAGAACGATTTCTTAAGAATGGAAATTTAAGAAAATCACTGGATCTCCTTGAAACTTTACCTGAGCCAGAAAAGATGTCTGCTGTAATAAGAATAGTTCCAGATCTTATTGAATATCTGGAAATAGATGAATCCGAAAATGTAGTGATGATTTTGAAATTATTTGAAATGGTTGCGGAGAATGGGGAATCAGGATATGTGTTCAATATACTTCCCGAGTTAATATCTCTTCTAAAAAATCGTGAATCTGAGATCAGGATCAAAGCTTCGGAGCTTATATTGAAACTAGCGAAGATAGGGGACATACAGAAGTTCAAAAAATTTGTGCCCGAAATGATCGAATCTCTGAAAGACTCTGAATACGATGTAAAAATAAATATACTCAGGACATTTGAGATCTTGTCAACAGCCATACCCCTTTCCCGCCATTTCTGCGATATTGCGAATCTATTGCAATTTGAGGAAACCAGAGAGGTAGCGACAGAAGTTTTAATCAAATCCATCAACACTGCAAAACCGAAAGAATTGGAGAGTTGCGTATCATGCCTATTAAAATACTCAGCAAAATCGGAACTATCATTACTTAAAATTTCGAAGGCTCTGTCTGAGAGACGCATTCGAGGAATTGAAAAGATTGTACTGCGTTTAATGGATTTTCTGGAAGAGTGTGATGACCGTTTGTTACTTGAGACCGCTATGGTACTTTCGCGTTTTGCTGAGGATGGATATTACAGAAGCATTATGAAACACAGCGAAATTCTCAAACGCCATTACTGTACGGCAAGCACATACCAAAAAGAGTACATTTTATTCGTTCTAAAAAAGGCGGTGCCAAAGTATTCCTTTGATGAATCCGAAATTGATAAAATATGCGAAAGTATGAGGAATGATGAGTGTTCTGAGGAGTTTTATTCTTATTGTCTTCCGCGAATGGCTCTAAAGATTCCCATAAGATCTATAGATTGCATAGCAGATATCGCCGATAAGTTACTGTTTCACAGAAACGAAGAGATTGGTAAAAATGCGGTTTTGTTTTTCAAAAATCTTGTTAAAAGATCTCCGAGGACCGTGATGAAGCATTTAAATAGCATTCTTAAACTTGCAGTTCACAGGGACGCAGAAATTAAAACAAACGCGCTGATAATTTTAAAATCGCTCGCTTTAAAATATCCTCGGAAAATAAAAAATCGGATTTTGTATCTTAATGGTTTTATAATGGATCTCAGCAAACCGGTGTTTTCTGAAGAAGATAAGGATCTGTACGGTAAATATAGAACAATAGGAGAATTTGCATTGGATATAAAACACATACTCAATAAAAACTAAAAATTTATCTGTTGTAATCACTATCGGAAAATAATGAGATATTACAGATTTCCCGGTGAGTTGATCATTTTCGAAGCCAAAGATGGCTTAAAAATTGCAGGATTTTTAATGCGTGGTATTTCCAAAGATATCGTTCTTTTCGTTCACGGCATGGGCGGTCATTTTTACAAAGATGGGACGCTCAAAGGTGCATATATACTGCAGAACTATGAAATTGGTTTTTTCTCAATGTCCACACGCGGTGCGGAGATAGTGAAAAGTTTCAGAACTATTGATGGCGATGAGCGTTACATTTATGGAACCGCATTCGAAAAATTTGAAGACTGTGTGAGGGATATTGAGGCGGCAATAGATATTCTGGAATCGCTCGGGTATACACGCATCCATCTGCTGGGGCACAGCACAGGATGTCAGAAAATACTTTACTATCTGCACATATCAAAAGATGATAGGGTAAAATCTCTTATCTTTCTATCTCCGGCGGAAGACTACGAAATTTGGAAAGATGAACTGGGCGAAGAATTTGAAAAATTCGTGGACATCGCTAAAAATATGGTTGCCGATGGGAAAGGTGATAAAATGATCATACCTTTGTACAGAAAAACTGGAGCTATCTGGAGTGCACAGAGATTTTTGAGCTTTGCATTGAAGGAGAACCCGGAAGCTATGGCATTTGATTATGATTCACTCAATATGTTTTCATCTATTCGCGCACCTGTATGTGCAATATTTGGCACGGCAGATCCGTATTTTCTAAAACCCATAGAATATTATGCAAAACGATTGAGATCTGCCTACAAAGGAAATAAGCTGGAGATTTGTATTATAGAAAATGCCGATCACAGTTTTCACGGAGCCGAAGATAAGGTCTTTCAAAAAATCGTGAATTTCATAAAAGTCGTATGATTATGAAAAACATTTATTAATAATCAAAATATCCCCACTACAATGGGGAAAGCAATAGTTGTAATTTCTATAATATGTCTATTGGTTATACTGCTATTTC
>WAOZ01000019.1 GCA_015520975.1 DHVE2 group archaeon
CTATCCATTCCGCTCTTTCCTATCTCTATGCTTTCGCTTCTATCTACAATTTTTTATTAGGTGGTGCTTAACTTGACATCCTCACAAACATAAACCAAAAAAATAAATACTCTTTAAGAGATATGTAATCGGTGAAGTGTCCCAAGTGCGGCACAGAATTCTTCGGTGAGCAATGTCCAAACTGCGGCTATAAGGTGAGTGAATACGATAGAGCCATAAACACACTTATGATGCTAGCCGGGGTAGGGCGCAAACGCGCGGAGGAACTGTACCGTGCGGGATTCAAGGATATAGAGGATATAAGAAAAAGCTCTGAAGACGAGCTTGCCAAGGTGCGGGGCATTGGTAAAGAGCTCGCAAAAAAAATAAAGAAAGATGCGGAGAAAAAGGTCAGCATACGATTCTGCAGTGTGTGCGGTTCGCTGGTGCCTCAGGATGCAACTGTGTGCCCAAAATGTGGCGCGCCTCTTGAAGAGAGAGAGGAAAAACCGGAACCTGAAGAGGAGCAGAAGGATGAGGAATTTGAAGAGGATGAGGGAAGGCTCCACATAGGTAAAGTTGGGATATGTCCCTCCTGCGGTGCTCTAGTTCCCAAGGGCTCAACAATGTGCCCCGTATGCGGCGCGGACCTCAGCGATGTCAAATTAGAAGAGCCCAAGCCCATGGAAGATCCTATGGAAGTGCTGAAAAGAGTGTTCGGCGTGGATTCCATTCCACAGGTCACGGAGGTAGAGGAGCAGAATGTGGATATAAGAGTGTGTACCAACTGCGGGGCGCTGGTGGTTAACAAAGAAGTATGCCCGATATGCGGCAGCCCTGTACCGAAAGTCACGCTCAAACCTTATGAGGAAGAGGTGGATCTGAGCGAAACTCTATCCGTGTGTCCAAACTGCGGCGCGTTCGTATCGCCGGATGCCACGCAGTGCCATATTTGCGGTGCAGCACTGGTGAAAGAAGAGCCCCAGGAAGAAGGTGTTAGCTTTGCGGACATTATGAACGCTCTTATGAGCGGTGCTCAGAAAGAGAGAACTCACATAGAAGAGTCCGTGAATACCGAGCCGCAGGTTCAAGAGATTCCACATCCGGAAATCATCGCACCCGAGGAATTCGCCGGCGAAGCGCCAGAACCTGCTGTAGAGGAAAGTGTTGGGAGCGAAGCAGAACCCGGGATATCTCTGGAGGATATGCTATCCGAAATGGAGCAGGAAATCGCATCGGAAATCACAGAGAGCGCTGAAATCAGCACCGCGCCAGAATCCACAGAAATCGGAGCATCCATATCTGCTGAAACAACCATATCCGCAGAACCGGAAGAATTGCTTGAAGTTGAAGAGCTTGAAGAACTAATTAAAGAGGTTGAGCCGGAGCTGGAGGCTGAGGCTTCTAAAATAGTGCAGGAAAAGCCTGAAAAGGTTCATGTCAAACCAGAAAAGGGCGTTGAAAGAAAGGTTCCCGTTTCACCGTCTGCCGTGAGAGCGGAGAAAGAGTATGCCATCAAAAAGAAAACGCGAGAAGAGAGAGCAAAGATTCCAATTCGGAAATCCCCGCTGGAAGGATTGAACAACCTTCTCTACGGGTTCGGAACGAGAGAGGATATAGTCTCGTTTTTACCGTTTTTCACGCTGTTCCTGTTTTACATATCCGGGGGCTTTGTGGGAAGCGATGGATACTCAATTTTAATGTCATCCGTCAGAGTGGTCATGAGCATCATTCTCATTCCGCTTGTTATCGAGACTTATCTTCACATCAGAGTCGGAAAAGAGGAACTGCTGTTCGGCGCGGCATTGTCTTTATTTGCCGTTGCAGGATTCGTACCGTACGGGCTGTATGCTGCAGCGCTATCCATCCCGGTGTTTGCGGTCATAAAAAAGGAGTTCCACTGGATTCCACTGATAGTCTATTCCAGCGTGTTTATCATTTACCCGCAGAATTCACTCATATCGTTGCTGCTGCTTCTGGGGGCGTTTGTCGGACATCTCAAGCACAGATACTACGAACTTAACATCCTCGCAGTGCCGGAAATCGGTGTATCTGCAGTAGATTCTGAAGAGTTATACGAGAAAGGGTTGCAGGCGTTCAGAGATAAAAAATACTACGAAGCTATATTTTTGCTCAATAGAGCGCTCAAGATAAAACCTGACGATGTCAGAATTCTGAACACTCTCGGGCTCGCATACGGAAGAATCGGCAACACGGAATCTGCGCTGGAGATGTTTAAAAAAGCGGTTGAAATAGATCCTGACTACATGTACGCATGGAACAATATGGGCAATGTGTATGCAAGAATGGAGCAATACGATAAAGCTATCGAATGCTATCGAAAAGCATTGGCCATTGACCCGAATTACGAAGACGCGCTTTTGAATCTCGGATACATAATGATTCGCCAGGGGAATTATTCCGAAGCACTCAAGATGGCCACCAAACTCAAAAGTGTTGCTTAAATAATCTCCATCTCCCTCTCAAGTATTTTTGCATATTTTTCATCAATAGTTTTTGGATTCAGCGATACCACCAGAATGGCGTTGCTCTCTGAAATCACATCAACCATATGCCTGAGAAACTGCACCACCGCCTCACCGGAGTTCTTGCTTATGAGGTAATCCACCCCGTCGAGAAAAATGACCGCTTTTTTATTGGCATATTCCTCCAGAATATAGTTCAAATTTTCAAGAATTGGACTCACCGTTGGCAGATCCGTTGTATGATCCGTGAGCCAGTAAACCTCGCCTTTTATACCGAAGAAATTTTTGAATTTCTCAGGATTCATACGCGTTATGCATACTATATCGTAGCCCCGATAAGCGGCCTCTTTTATGTAATTTATAGAGCGATACGGTTTCTCCTCCTCAACGAGATACGAGAAACCGGGTTTGAGCGGCATTCTGCTATGGAGCATCTCTGCTGCGAGCGATATGTTAGGCTTTTCTCCAAGGATCCTCGAAAATGCCATTATTTTTTTAACTATGGCTATCAATTTTCCCGTGTTCTTCACATTTTTGGCAAGATATTCTATTATCTCATCGTTGATATCGGCCTGCATCTCCTCTTTTTTTATCTTTAAGATCTTTATACGCGAATTTTCGTCCGGCAACGCTATTTCTATCGTCACACCCGCTTCAAGCTTGTTTTTGAGCGAAGGCTCCATGGTGTAGTGCGATACATTGAAATTGGAAGCCAGAACCAGCTGTTTTCCTTCCCGTGTAAAATTATCGAGTATGAGATTGAGCATGTTGTGCATATCTTCGTTTTCAAAAAGAACATGCGCATCGTCAAGGAGCAGCATGTTCACATCAAAATCCACGCGTTTGCCGATTAACACTTCTTCCGCATTCACATACTGAACCCTTCCACGCTTTGAGAATTCGTTGCCTATGGCGTTTAAAAGATGTGTTTTCCCGGTCCCCGATTCACCCACGAATATCAGCGGGTTTATGCTTCCAGGCTCTTCAATTATTTTCTTCGCTGCACGGTACGCAAGCTCGTTGCCGTCATATACCACAAAATTATCGAATCTCATATTCTCGTTTATTCCGCTTTCAACCGTGATTTCTTTCACGCCCGTGAGCATATCGAAGATTTCCTCCTCTCTGCTGACAGCCTCGCGTCTTTTGCGGGCCAGTGTTTCGATCTTATCGCGCATGGTTTCAAATACCAGCGGATTGCGCAGTGCAATTCTGATACTCTCCGCCTCCGGACCAGAATAATCCTCAAAAAGCTCCCTCAACCGCTCCATTTCGGGTATGAGTTTTTTAAATTTTTTATACAACTCTACAAATTTTTTCGCATCCTTCTGCTTAAGAGCATTTACAATGGGGGAAATATCAAATTCTCTACGATTCCACTCAATTATATCCTTTTTTATCTCGTTCACTATCTTTTTCTTATCAGAATCCACAGAAAAATAATGGTGATACCATTATTAATATTTTCCCTAAAGCAACGGTGCGTTGCGGAGCCATTCAATATCACTTATATAGAGGTCCCTAATATCCTTCAATTCGTAGATTATCATAGCCAGCCGCTCCAGTCCCAAACCCCACGCAAGCACAGGATGTTTTATACCCAGAGGTTCTGTAACCTCGGGTCTGAATATACCCGCACCGCCGAGTTCGAGCCATTTTCCGTTGTAATACACCTCGATTTCCAGACTGGGCTCAGTGTACGGGAAATAGGAAGGTCTGAATCGAATCTCGCTGAATCCCATACGCGAATAGAACTCTTTGAGTATCCCCAGCAGCATCCGGAAATTCGCATCTTCTTCCATTAGTATTCCTTCTATCTGCGTGAATTCGGGCAGATGCGTGGAGTCCATATTCTCGCGTCTGAACACTCGGCCGATAGAAAACATGCGCACGGGAGGTTCACGGTGCTCGTAGAGATACCTTATTGAATTGACAGTCGTGTGGGTACGAAGCAGTGCCTTTTCCGCTTTTTCCCTGCTCCATTGATATCTCCAGCCCCGGGATATGCCACCGCCGGTTTCATGCATATCCTTCACTTTCGCTGCATAGTCTTCGTCTTCGATTGGTATCCTAGAAGGTTTTTTAAGATAAAATGTATCCTGCATCTCACGCGCGGGATGATCCTGCGGTATGAAAAGCGCATCCATATCCCAGAACGCGCTCTGAATGTATTCACCTTCCACCTCCTCAAAACCCATCATCAGAAAAATCTGCCGTATTTTGCGAATGATCTGTGTCAAAGGATGAAGTTTACCGCCGTAAATTTTGGGAGCGAACAGCGATACATCGTATTTTTTGAGTTCGTAATCTCTCCATTTTCCAGTCTGTATTAGTTCGGGAGTGAGCTGGGTTATCTCCTCTTTTATTTCAAGAGGCTGTGAGGCTATTTTTTTACCAAGTTCCGTCAGCGATACAAATCTTTTGATGCGCTCGCGCTTTTTTAAAAGTCCTTTCCTTTTCTGGAAATCTTTCAGTATATCTTCGGGAATCTCATCCTCTCTGAGGCACCTCTTTCTCAGTTCTTTCAAAACATTTTCCTTCCTTTTTATCTCATTTTCAACATCCACAAATACTATCTTCCCGTTCTTTATGGGTACGCCCATCTTTTTCAAATGCCCCACACCAGCAC
>WAOZ01000020.1 GCA_015520975.1 DHVE2 group archaeon
GTTTTTCACCTGGATTATTTCATCGGTTATTTTCGTGTACCTGATCTCAGCATATCTATATTTTATACTTTCCAGAACATTTCTCATAAAATCTTCCATAATCCACACCTCAATCATAAAATAAAAATTTAGAGAGTTACACGGCGAAATTCCAGAAGTTTTTCGCGCTCTTTCTTCACATTTCGCTCCAGTATCTCAAGTACCTCTTTAAATGCCCTGTAAATGTTCCAGTCGTAACTTTTCGCGAAGAACAGTTTTTTATCCGTGGTCAATCTGGCGCGGACGCTGTACTTGATCTCCTGTCCCTGAACATGGTGTTCTTCCACATGGAATGTTAAAAGCTGGGGCTTGAATTCCTTGAATCTGTTTATTTTGTTAAGGAAAGATTCAACCATGTTGTATATGGACCAGTAGGGTTCCATATCCTCAACATCAAGCCCGGTTATCTGAACAAATACACCTTCCGGCTTGCCTTTTCTCATAACCGCCTCAATGACATCGCGCTGAGACACCACGCCTATGGGCAACATATCCTTTCCGACAACCACACATATATGTGATTTGAATTCAATCATTTTTTCAACAGCATCTCCAAGCGTGGCATTTTCATCCACATATACTGGTGGGCTCATAACCTCTTTAACCCGAATTATTTTCTTCTCCTTTTCACCGGCCATTTCTCCGAGACTTTCCCTGTCTTTGGCGCGCCATACCGCTCTTGCAGTATCCCTCGTGTGAACTACACCGCAGAGTTTGCGATTTTTATCAACGACTGGAACGCTGAGTTCTCCAAGTTTGCGCATAAGGTCTATGGCATACTCCACAGGTGTGTCCTCTTCAACCACCTCGGGTTCACTGGTCATAACATCTTCCACAGGTATATTTGCCACTTCCTTCATCTTGGGCACGAGCCGAATTATATCGCTTCTGGAAATTATACCCACGATTTTTTTACCCTCAACAACAGGAAGTGAGCGATATCCAGCTTCAAGCATCAGCCGAACCGCCTCGGCCAGCGTGGTATCTTTTTTGAGCGTGGGCGGTTTGACCATTATATTCTCCACACGAGCATAGAGCGGCAGGCTCTTTCTGCGCATAAGTGCCCTGTAATTCACATATCCCACCAGCTCATTCTTCTCGTTCACCACAGGTATTTCGTGAAATCCATGCTCCTGCATTTTGCTGATCACCTTGGATATCGGTTCGCCCAGCTGTGCTACAACAACATCCGTTGTCATAACTTCCTCAACCTTTATGGTATTCGGGTTCATCTGATCCACCTCTCAAGTTTTGGTATATCTTCATATCCATCTACATTTACCGTGAGATCCCACCGCACACGAGAGATATAATCCTCAACAGATTCCTCATCGGCAAGACGCGCCCGCTTAAGTTCAAACTCACACTCACCGCAGTAAAGTGCAATGGGATTCGTTAAAGTTTTTCCGCAAATAATGCATCTGCTCATAAACTCCCCTTGGGGGTATTGCATTGGTAAAGATAAAGATTTTCCTTTCTCTGCGCTTTATTTTAATAGATGGTAATTTTGACCGAAAGTCTTATATATGTCGGACATATATTGTTAATTGTCTGACAAAAATATGAAAAGGTGATGTGTAATGGGTCTAGAATATCTTGTTAAAGATGCCCTTTCTATGGGCTACGAGGCAAGGGAATGGGACGATATCAGGATCAAAGTTGTGGGTGTCGGTGGTGCTGGATGCAACAGCGTCACTAGACTTAGCAACCAGGGAATCAATGCGGAGCTTATAGCAGTGAACACCGACAACGCGCATTTTTCGATAGTGAATGCCGATAAAAAAGTACTTATAGGCAAGACCCTCACCCGGGGTCGCGGAACAGGAGGTAATGTGGATATAGGAGAGCAGGCTGCACAGATGGCAAGAAAAGAGCTTTATTCGGTTCTCGACGGTGCGGATCTTATCTTCGTGCTGGCGGGTCTCGGCGGAGGTACAGGAAGCGGTGCAGGACCTGTGGTAACCGAGCTTGCACGCGAGACAGGTGCTCTTGTGGTTTCCATGATAACTATGCCGTTCAAAATGGAAGGTAAAAACAGAATGAGCATAGCCAAGATGGCTCTGGAAAGATTCAGAAAGAAAACGAACACGGTAATCGTACTGGATAACAACAGGTTGATTGAGATCGCACCCAAACTTCCCATTAAAAAAGCGTTTGCAGTTATGGACTATCTCATAGGAGATGTGATCAAAAATATTGCTGAGGCAATAACGATACCATCAATGATGAATATCGATTTCTCCGACCTTGAAACTCTTATGCGCCGCGGAGGCACTTCTACCGTGCTGTACGGTGAAGGAAACTACTATTCCCCGCAGGATGCCGTGGTTGATGCGCTCAACAATCCCCTGCTTGATATTGATTATCGCGGTGCAAGCGGCGCGCTGATACACATAACCGGCGGCCCCGATATGTCACTACGCACTGTTTACAAGATTGCGGAGGGTATCACCTCCGGCATAAGAGAGGACGCTGAGGTGAAAATCGGAGCTCGCGTGGATAAGAGCTACACAAACAAAATAAAAATAACGACCATACTCACGGGAGTGCATACCCCATACATTCAGGAAAAAAGTACAGTTTACGGTACGGGAGAAATAGGGAGATTCAATGACCTGATTTCCGTGATTTACTGAGTTTTCAATTTTTTCCTTATTTTGTGGAGCAGTTCTGCCGGGTTTCTCACTGGATACTCAATTTCGTCTAGTATATCCTCGAGTTTCTTACCCATCACAACATAGTCGCTCAGCCTCTCTTTCAGCTCGTCTCTGTTTGCGGGGAAATCCAGTCCTTTGATTTTGGTCAGCACATACACAGCCCATTCCACTCCGAGACTCTTGGCACTCTCTTCCATTATTTCCAGACGCTCTTCCATATTGTCGCGGCTTTCCTTTATCGCGCGGTATGCAAGCTTGGCAATCCCTCCAGCGATGTGCTCTTTTGGACGCTCGATCCCGCCGGAGATGTATTCTTTAACACGATCCTCATCCGCGGACAGAATGTTTTTCACCGTTTGCTCCGTGATGCCCAGAAACTCCGCAATCTCTCGGTTGGTCTTTATCGCCTCGTTTTTCAGCGCCACCACATAAGCAGCCTCTGCGAGACTCGGCAGCCATGTCAAGTTCCTGTACTCCACGAGCTTCTTGAGCCCGCCCAGTATTCTGATGCTCTCGTGAAATATGCGCTCCGCGATGGTATCTATCTTTTTCTCCCTTCCTACTGCTCTGCTTATTACCTCCATCCTAATCACCTCCTACCATTTTTTTCAGTGGCATCTTTATATCTATCAGTCCGGTATCAGTTATTTCAAACACATAGGTCTCCGAGGTATGCGGTACGAGACGACAGCCGTCTATTCTTATGGTTCTTATGACCTCGCCGATTTTCCTGCCGTAGAGTTTCTCTTCCCACCTCGATGTGATCACCGTTTTGTCCATAACTATTGTGCCGTCCACTATATGCGCAACCGCAAGGCCCCCTGCAGCTTCTGCAGTTTCACTGCTCTGCGAGGACCTTTTCTGCGATACCAGAAGCGCTGTCTGGTTCCATTTCTTCAGGAAATTGAATATCTGCCGGACTATCTGCCTAGCCAGCACTTCCCTGTGCTCGTAAAGCCCGGTTACGCTGTCAATCACCACATTTTTCGTGTTCTTTTTCCTGATTGCGTACGCCACGGTGTCCAGCAGCGCGGCAACATTCTCTCGCAGCTCCGCATCCTGCGAGGCATCGATTATAATCATGTTTTTCTCAACGGTTTCGAAATCGAGTCCCAGCACCTGTGTTTTCTGCTTCAGTGCGGTGTAAAGGAAATGCGCAGGGGATTCCACGGTGATGAACAGCACGGGGTAATTACGCGCAGCCTGATAAACTGCAAACTGCTCTGCAAGTAGTGATTTTCCAGTATCGGGAATTCCCGTGATGTTTATAACGGCAAGATGTGGAATACCCCCCAACGGTTTTTTCTCATATTTCCCCTCCTTTTCGTTGTAAACCACCGTGTAAAACATCTCGTCAAGCTTTGTGCCCGTCGGTATGCCGAATATCTTCGGCGCCCTGTCCTTCAGTTCCCCCAGTTCAAATACATATTCCTC
>WAOZ01000021.1 GCA_015520975.1 DHVE2 group archaeon
TGTTGAGGGATATTATGGGCACACCGTGGCGGGAATATACCACACCGTCAATTATCTCGCCCATCGCACTCTTCTTACCTATCACGATAGGCGCGGCACTCAACTGCTTTGCTATCAGCCTGAGTTCCCTTGCGATCTCGGTCCTGAGAGCATCGATGTTCATAAGTGCCTTTAGTATAAGAAGCACACGCTCCCGCTTGGCAACAAGATCGAAACTTGCGGATCTAAATAGAGGCTCCGCTATCTCAAAATCACCCTTTTTCAATATCGCACAGATTTCCTTGAGCATCTCGTCCTTTTCCATAACCGGTGTAAAGATTATGCAACTCATATTTATTTTTTTCTGTAATTGCCTTTGAAATCGCAATACAGACATAAGGGGCTTGAATTCGGAAAAAGCGAAATCACGGAGAAAATTATATATATCCCTACACCATTATAAGTCTGAATGACTGAGAACATAAAGGATATGCTTGAGTCGATTAAAAGAGTGGATGGTGTCGATAAAGTGGTGCTTGTGAGCCGCACAGGTATGTTCATGGGCGGTGATGAGTTCGAGAATCAGGATACCTTCTCTGCTATGAGCGCAATAGTCCTTGGCGCGTCTGAAACTGCCACATCGGCGATTGGAAATGTGGAGAAAATAGTTGTGAATCTTAATAACGGCCACAAACTCATAATCACGCCCGCGGGTAAAAGAGGGGTTCTTGCAGTACTTGCAAAGAAAGATGTTCACGAAGAAATCAAAGATATTATCGAAAAACTTAAAGAGTTGCTTTAAATCTTTTTAAAACCTCTACCAATCCACTCCGTAACCGCTTTTATTACATATCTTGCCGTTTCAACTTTGCTTCGCGATTGCCCGAAAATATCTATATCTCCTTTTAGTACTGCTTCGAGAATCTCTTCAGGTGAATCTGCATGAACAATAATACCTGCCTTACCCAGCTCATCCGGGAAATGCGCATCGCTCCCTGCGGTTAAAGGTTTGCGAAGCTTAGTGGCGAGTTCCCTAGCTCTGGAATTTGAGCGGGGGCTGCATCTACCGTTGAACACCTCAATGGCATCAAATTTAGCAGAATTTTTCGTAACATTCTCCTCACCTATGCCTGACCAGAATCGATAGGGATGTGCTGCCACCGCGATACCACCGAGATCTTTTATTTTTTCAATTGTTTCTTCAATACTAAGCCCGCGAGGTATTAGTTCCTCCACACCGTAAGCCAGAACATGACCTGATGCGGTGGATATCTCAATACCTTTGATCACCGGCATTATTTTCAGTTTTTCGGCGAACAGCGCGCCTTTTATTTCGTTGTGGTCGGTTATAGCAATCGCGCCCAATCCTTTTTTTCTTGCAAGTTTTAGAATATGGCGTATTTTCATACGTCCATCGGGAGAGTAGATGCTGTGAATATGCATATCTGCTTTCATCTCACTATCCCACCGGGGGTGACCACTCTCTCTGGATAAATGAGAGCATCTCCAACATGGAGTATAAGTGGTTTTTTATCCAGAAACACCACGCACTGTTTGTTCTTCCATTCCTCGGGTGCAGAATGATCAATGATGTACTCTTTATCCGCTTTAACCGTGATTTTGTTTCCGGTATCAGTTATTATGCCCGAGATGATTTTGAGTTTCTTGAACTTTTTAAATTTAAGTACCGCTCTGTGAGAGGATTCAATGCCGTTTGCCATCACATAGGTACCTGCTTTTACATTATCTCCGGGAGTCAGAAGTGCAACAGTTTCACCGTCATCGGCGGCAAGGAGCATGCCCTGAGATTCGTAGCCTCTGATTTTTGCAGGTTCGAGATTTGCAACCACGACCACCTTTTTGCCCAGCAGTTCATCTTTTCTGTAATAGGGCCTCATCCCTGCGATAATCTGCCTTGTCTCCGTGCCAAGGTTCACTTTCATTATGTAAAGCTTATCGGCATCGGGATGTTCTACAACCTCTTCAATAACGCCTATTCTGAGTTCTATCTGCTCCCATTTTTCGTATCTTTCTTCCTCTCTTGTTATCTTTTTGTAAAGAACCTCGGGCTTGTTCAGTTTCTGACCTTCTGGAACGGGTTCGATGGCATCGTCCCATCCGTACTCTTCTATGCTCTTTTCGTAACCCAGATATCTCCAGATTTTTCTGGACGAGAATGGGAGATAGGGATAGCCGAGCACGGCGAGTGCCTTCACTATCTGCAAGGATATATTTATCGCCGTGGCGCATTTGTTCCGGTCATTTTTGCACAGTGCCCACGGCGCTTTTTTATCGAAATAAACATTGCCATATCGGGCAAGATTGAGCCATACTTTAAACGCTTTTTTCAACTCGACTTTTTCAAGATAATTCTCCATATCTTTCTTTGTTTTCTCTATAAGTTCAAGCGCCTCTTTGTCAGTGTCATCGATCTCTCCTCGCGGCGGAATCTCACCAAAGTTTCTGTAAGCGAATATCAATGCGCGATGAATGAAATTTCCAAATTTGTCCACGAGTTCTTCGTTAACTTTCTGAACGAAATCGTCCCAAGTGAAATCCGAATCCCGATGCTCCGGCATATTGAGAGCGGTGTAGAATCGGATTATATCTGGATCAAAATTCGCAAGCAGTTCAGGCATCCAGACGCCGATTCCCCTGCTCTTAGAGAATTTCTCACCCGAAAAGCGTAGATACTCATTTGCCACAACATTGTACGGTAAATTCAGTTCTCCATGAGCCATCAGCATTGCGGGCCATATTATCGTATGGAACGGGATGTTATCCTTTCCAAGGAAATAATAATGTCTTGCATTTTTATCAAGCCAGAACGCTCTCCAGCTATTGCCCGTTCTTCTGGACCACTCCACACTCGCCGATAGGTATCCTATCACAGCCTCAAACCATACATATATTCTTTTGTGCTCGAAATTAGCAAGAGGTACCTCCACACCCCATTCGATGTCCCTCGTAATTGCCCTATCCTTCAGACCGGATTTTACAAAATTGCGTGTGAAATTTATCACATTATCTCTCCAGTAAGTTTTATCCGCAAGCCATCTGAGTATATCTTTTTCCAGCTTGGAAAGCGCAAAAAATATGTGCTCCGTCTCCCGAAACTCGGGCTGTGCGCCACAAATAGCGCATCGGGAATTGATTAAATCTTTGGGATCAAGCGTTTTGCCGCAGGAATCGCACTGATCTCCACGCGCGTTTTCATAGCCGCAGTAAGGGCAGGTACCTTCAACATACCTATCTGGAAGAAATCTATTGCAATTTGGACAGTACGGAGAGATCATAGTGTCCTTGTAAAGATACCCGTTTTCCATCAGCCTGAGAAAGAATCTCTTAACCACATCCTTGTGATGGGGATGAGATGTCCGAAAATAAAGATCGAACGATATGCCGAGTTTTTCCATAACTTCGGCGTTTATGCGATGATATCTATCCGCGATCTCCCGCGGGGTCTTTCCCTCCTTCTCCGCGGTTATCGTGATTGGCGTACCGTGCTCATCGCTACCGGATACCATCAGAACCTCATTTCCCCTGAGCCGTTGATATCGCGCAAATATGTCCGCGGGAAGATATGCACCTGCGATATGCCCTAAATGAATCGGGCCGTTGGCGTAAGGCCAGGCAACACCTATGAACACGCGCATGGTCGCGTTATAGTGCTGAACTTATTTAATTTTTAGTATTCGTTTACTGAACCCTTGTGCCACCGCTTATTGTACCCACCGCACTTATAATGGATTCCGCAAGCTGGTTCAACTCATTCTGTCTGGACATGGCGATCAATCCGCCTTTCAGAAAAGCGGTTCCTTCACTGCCAGTATCGATTCTCATATAGATATCTGTTTTCTGCGGGTAAAGATAAACTCTTATCGCTCCTTTCCACAGCGCACTTCCACGGGAAACCTCTATTACTCTCCATCCTCCACTTATGTAATATCTTGTATCATAGCCGTACTGTCTCAACCACGCTTCGAGTCTTCTGACAACTTCGTCAATACCCAATTTTGTGTTCGTGTATCGCGCTTCCATAGCACGCTTATATTTTAAATCTGATATATAAATGTTTTGAATCATCAAAGACACAACTCCCGAAAAATTATTAAATTGCGGGATAATGGGTGTGGTGTGGAAATAGGCTGGTGTCCCAGATGCAATGTCCCTGTACGCGGGAAAAGATGCAACATATGCGGAAGCGAGCCGCATCAGATAAAGTTCCATGATTTAGGTGATATTCGTCCTGCATCAGAATACGAGAAAAAGATACTGATCTCGAGAATACCCTTTAAGGAGGTTAAAAACTATGTTAGAAACAGAATCGTGCTTTTATCCCGTCAGCCCGGCCTGGATTATCGAAAAGATGTATTTATCGACGGGTTCAGATTTGGTACCCTTGAGTATGTGAAAAACGGCAGATGGCGATGGCGTTTTTATCCCAGCGGTAAGGGTGCCGCGCTTATGTACCACCTTACAGGCCATATATGCTTTGACATAGATTCCAGCAAACATTTGAAAGGAAAAAAGCTGAAAAAGGAAATCGACGGGGAATGGGATATAATGAGTTCTGGTAACTGCATAGGTGTGGTTATCAGAACAGAGGATGGTGTGAAAATAAAGGACATTTACTGCAAACCGGTAAAGCACAGAAAAAGAGCATCTATGAAAGACGCTGTTCGCGCGAATATCGGCTATCTCAGGTACATGGAAAAAAAGGGTGTGAAAATTATAGAGAGAAATCGGGCTACAATGGCTGCTTTCAGCGGCGGAAAGGACAGTGAGGTCTCGCTTTACATGGCCACGCTGGCGGGTGTGAGCAAGGCAGTATTTGTAAACACAGGTATGGAATTTCTCGAAACTGAGCGTTTTGTTTATAATTTTGCAGATTTTCTTGATGTGGAGCTCATTGAACTTCATCCCGATTTGGATTTCTGGGACCTTATCAAAAATAATGGAATTCCCACAAAGGATCACAGATGGTGCACCGCTGCGCTTAAAATAAACACGCTCAAAAAACTTAGCGGTACGATGGTAGATGGAATGCGTAAATACGAATCCGAGAGAAGAATGCATGCTTCCCAGAGCAAACGGATTGGAAATTTGAAAGTTATCTACCCGATCTTTGATGCCCTTGCTCTAGATATATGGCTCTACATAAAGTGGAAAGGCCTGCCGTACAATCCTCTCTACGATATGGGATACGAGAGATTGGGGTGCTACATGTGTCCCTCAATGCTTAATGCGGAATTTCATAATCTTAAAAAAACGCATCCCGAGCTGTTTAAAAAATGGAGCAGATACCTTAAATCGTGCGGTTTTTCAAATGAGGATATACTTGATGGTTTATGGCGGTGGAAGACCCCACCACCGAAAATACGAGAGCTTATCGTCGACAGGAATCGTAAGATTTAAATACCAACTTTTGATTAATAAGCAATATGCTTTCAATTCCTTTTGTAGGTGAGTTAAGGTCAAAAATTCTAAAAGAGGCGGGTTTTTCCTCGGTTAAAGATATTACTGAGGCCTCAGTTGATGCTTTAAGTGAGCTTGATGGATTCAGCCAAGTTATTGCGGAAGAGATTAAAAAATACGCGGATAAAGTTAGAGAAGATTATTCAGTACCCAAGGAAACGGTGTTTCGTGAGTTCAGATGTCCAGAATGCGGTGCAGTAGTCAGCGAAATTGAGCCATACTGCCACAAATGCGGGTACAAATTTTTCACGCCACCGGAAAAATACGAAGAAAATAAAGAGAGGCTTGCAGATGTAATAATAGGCATATATCGAGATCCAGAAAACACGGAGCTGTGGAGAGAGGGTGCTAAGATTCTGAAGCTGATGGATCTCACATCGAAATCTTCCGATTTCCGATTTAAAGCGAGCGCTATAGAATTTGAGCATCTTGAACGCGAAGAAATAAAAAGAGGGAGAGAGGAAAAGAAGCTGTATACAGATAAGGAGAAACCTGTAATCAGGCTTTCGGAGCTTTACAAAAAAAGCATGGTAAACGGTCTCGTGAATGGTACAGGGAGCTTAAAAAAAGAAATTGAGAAAGATACGAGATCGCGATATTTTGTACCCATTGTGGTGCTGTTTCTAATCATACCTGTGCTTTTCACATCTGTGATGATATTTGCATTATCCCCGCCCGTGGTGATCGATGGGAGTTTCTCCGACTGGAGCAAGGCGCCTTCGCTTAACGAGTATTCTGGTAATTTCGATGCGATTAAATACGAGTGCTATGGCGGTTATACTTATCTTTATATCAGCTCTGCCCATATTACGACCGGTGCACGGCTGCTTGTTCTCATAGATGATGACGAAAACTTAACCACCGGGTATCCCTATAAAGGGCTTGGCGTTGACAAATTTATCTATATACATATTGGTAAAAATTCAGAGGGCACACTTTACGGATATGAAAACGGTGTATGGAGCAAGCTGGGTACGGTGATATATGCGTATTCGCGAGGTGGTCTCGAGCTCAAAACTGCTTATTTTGGCGATAAGGCAATGTTTCTGGTGAGTGTAGCATCCAGCGATGGAACGGTATACGAATCAACCGTGTTATCCACTTCGAGCCTTCTCTACATAGAATACAGGGGAGGTACCGTGGTTAATTCTGGAGATGTTATTGAGAGCGTTTATCTCTGGAACGCTTATACGGGAAAAATCGAACTGAAATCTATTGATATTGTCAATATTGGAAACGGAAGCGCCAGAATAAATATCAAATACAACGGTTATGGAGATATCGTATATGTAAAACCAGGAGTGAATCATGTAGAACTCAATCCCTATCTTGCGGTTAACACAAAGACAGAACTCGTGATAACATATGTTGATGGGGGTAGCAAATATCAAACTCTAAAATTCAAAATTCAGACAAATTATTTGCAGTATAGCGTAGATTATAGCAATGGCAGTTATATAATGGGTATCCCGAATAGACCCACCGTGGATGGCGTGTTTCTGGACTGGTATAACAGAAGCGTTGAGAGTCCTCGCAACTCCGCCATACCCGCGTCAATAGATATCCGTGATTATGGGAAATTCGTATCCAACAGTACCTATGTGTATATTCAAACCTACGGAAATCTGTTTGAAGGATATATACCGAATATTGCAATTTACGGAAACGGTACATCTACAGCGAACATCACGACCAATCCTTCCCTTCCAAACGATACGCTTGAAATTTATATAGATACGGACCATAATTATGCTACGGGATACAGAATAGGTAATATAGGCGCGGAGATTAAAGTTATGATAACAGGCTACGGCTCCAAGATTCAGAAAACGGAAGAATACAGATGGGAATCAGATAAATGGCTTAAAATTGATGAATACAAAATCAAAACTGCGAAAAATGCTAAAGAACTTGAAACCTCCGTCGGGATAAGTGGAGATGTGTACTTCAGGCTTGTAAATTGGAGGGGTGTGTATGATGCATTGTTCAAATCAATGATACCCGAAGTAAATACGGAGAAATATGTAAATGAAACAAAGGGCGATGTGAAAGGAGTACATACTTTAGCAAAGAGTGTAACTCCGAAACTTGTTGGGAAATACTCATTTGCACAATTGAAAGCATTATTCGGTACTGATGTTCAGGTTACTAATTCCACTAAAAACGAAACACGGCCAACGATCACAGAGACTTCAGATGGAACACTCTGGGTAACTTACGATTATGAGTATTCAGCAACGGACTATGACTTATATTTTGCGAATTCCACGGACGGGGGATTGACCTGGAATGTATACGCACTTGATACTACAACATATGATATCCGGAATCCTGTTATAGTATCTAACAACACTACAGTTCTGATATTTTTTGAAAATCACACATCTGGATCTTATTTCAAATACTATGCACATAGTATAAACGAAGGCACCACTTGGCACATTTATTCCATATCCACTTGGACATGGTGGTCGAATATATACAACATATCAGCAGTGCAGTACACTATTTCAACATCCACATATATTTATGTGTTTTTCGAGTACAGATATGCTTCCACAGACTATGATGTAGGTTATATTAAATCTCCAAACGGAGGGAAAACTTGGTATAATTATAGTTCATATCCAAATGCTATCGCCCAAACTTCGAATTGGGAAGGGCATCCTTCCGTAAGCATATATACTGGCACGACACCAAAAGTGTTTATAGCCTATGACTGGTACGATTCTAAATTAAATAAATGGAATGTCACAGTTCTTAATAACTCCAATATGAACGATACGAAATGGTGGGGATATATTTTCACATCCAAATACGGTAGAAATTACACCTATCCAGCGGTATATGCAACTTCAAACGTTGTGTATTTATGCTTTGAGTACGAATACTCAGCAAGCGATCATAATATCATGCTCTGGAATAGTACTTCTGCAGGTTATTCTTGGAATTTCAGCAGCTATGTGGCCACGACCACTGATGATGAAAGATATCCAACCTTGGTCGCAAATGGTGCCAATGTGTGGTTGTTTTATGTGAATGTCACAACCGGGTACTTATGTATGAGAAACTCAACAAATTATGGTGTTAACTGGAGCAATGCGGTGGTTGTGAGCGATTCTGCAACGGTGCTTTCAGAATATAGATGTGCGTATGCATATTTAGACTCGTCAGGAAAGATATATGTAGTATGGAGTGATAATCGCAATTCAAATTCCGACATATATCTTGATACTGCAACCATTCCAGAATTCAACATCTCATGGATGCTGATAGGAGTGCTGATAATAATACCTCTCTTAAAAAGAAAAAGGTGTGAATGATGAAAAAAACCGTTGCGCTCATAATGGTCGCCTTCGTGATTATGCTCTCTCAATCGGCGTTTTCTATGAGTCATACGCCTTTTTCAAATAACGTCCACAAATCTCCACCAACATGGACATTTATGGTTTATATGGCCGCAGACAATTCCCTCTCTTCTGCCACCGCTGGAGATCTCGCAGAGATGATGTCCATAGGCTCATCCGCGAATCTAAATGTTGTGGTATTTTACGATTCCACTGAAATAGGCGATACGGCCATATACTACATAGAAAAAGGTAAGAAAATACTTGTTGATTCTCCCGGTGAAATGGATACCGGCAAAGCTTCAACACTGATTTATTTTTTGAATTTCACGATACATAACTACCCAGCGGATCACTATTTTCTGGATCTCTGGGACCACGGAAATTATTTTGGAGGCATAGCGCTTGACCACGGTGACTGGCTCACACTTAACGAGTTAGATTATGCTCTGAATTATGCGGATAATCTCATTGGAAAAAAGATAGATATCGTGGGCTTTGACGCTTGTCGAATGGGAGGTATTGAAGTATTTTATACCCTTCAGAACTATGCGGATTATGCGATTGCGTCTGAGAAAGATGAACCTGCGGATGGCTGGCCGTATGATTGGATTCTGGAGAGAATGGTGAACGAAACTCCAGAGAATGTTGCAAAAATTGTGGTGGACTCATATTACGATTGGGCAAAAAAGTTCTATTCTAATTCTGGGTTATCCGTGACACTTGCATATGTAAATCTGACAAAATTCGCTACTTTTATGGACATTTTCAACGAATATCTTGCGGATGCGTATCAGATTGCCTATTACTACGCTCCGGAAATTTTAAACGCATCGATTCAAACGGAGAATTACGAATTATCGACTATGAAAGACCTTTACAATTTAATGCAGAATTTTGAAAAAATAGGCGATTACAAACTGTCCCTTTTCGCGAATAAGGTGATGGAATCCTTCACAGATATGATTTACTACAAGGTCTGGGATTGCCCCAATCCGGCGAATGGTGTGCATGCGGCACACGCTCACGGTATGGGCATATATTTTCCCACCTATTTTTATGATATCTCTTATTCATCAACGGCGTTTGCTCAAAACACGCTGTGGGATGAGTTTTTAAGGAGAGTGTTATATTCAACACCCATACATTTTCCGGGAACTGCGAATGTAAGTTTTTCCGATGGAACGATCTGGGTGAATTATTCTGCGGATGTGAGTTATGGTGAAATATACATTGTTAACGATACCTCTGTTATTTATTCGGGGATATTGGGTCCTGAGGCAAATTATTCTGCCAATATAAATTATGGGATTTACGAGGTGTACATATACGGCTACAATGAAAATTCCACCGTGACATGGGTTTACAAAGAAAGAATCAGTTATCTGATGCCAGTGGTGCTAAAGGGCACAGTTTATATCAACGGAGCACCCGTAAAAAATGCGAAAATAAAAATAGAGATCGGAAATGAGACATATTGCGTGTATCAGAACGATTCTTCGGGGTTCTCGCTGGTGCTTTATTATCCACAGCAGATTAACGAAAATTCAACGATAAACATAACCGTGTATTACGAATATTTCAGGATTACGCACACTTATCGCGTGAATATGTTTAAGAGTAATATTACCAATGCCACCATTACTTTGATAATCAAGGATACGGTGTTCCCAACCTATTCCGAGCTTGCGGTGATGCTTGCATTCATTGCTGTTGGATTTGTAATAGTGCTTTATTATATGTGGAAGAAAAAGTTTTAAAAATATGTGATAATTTTTATTTAAGAAGTTAAATACGGGCCAGGAGGGAATAATTTAGAAAGTAACATCATAGGAAGGCTGAGTGACAGGTACCATATTCATTGCTCCCAAATTGAGGATTTTACAAGATATTGGAAAGCAACGGGACACTGGTGGTATCCTTCCATTAAAGATATTTTGCTTTTTTTAGAAGGGCCTGATTAAAATGCGCAGACCAAGTTTCCAAAAATGGAAACTTCCTATAATATGGAGGTGGGTGAAAATGGTAAGGAAGAAGCTCTCAGAAATAATTGTATTGAAAGAAATAAGAAATAGAAAAACAGCAGTTGAAATTGCAAAGAAACACGGTGTAACAAAGGGAACGGTGTCAAAGAAAATTAAAAAACTATTGCGGAAAGGATACATCGTATATGATGAGGAGTATACCAAATACCAGCAATTTCTTACCTTAAAACATGTAAAATATTACATTCTGACTAATGATGGAGAAGAGTGTCTTTCCGAAGTTTCCATCTGTCTCGGAGGGAGTGAGAGGAAAAAGAAACCAAAGTTTAAGGGAGTACATAATTTCCAGTTCAAGGCAAGAATAATAAAAGTTGGAGAATTTTGGTTTGATAATCAGCTACAACTTAAGAATTGGGTAAAAGAGTACACATGGATTGGTGGGGTGTATATAGAAAAGAACGGAAATAGTAGTTTTGTTTTCAAATTATCTATAGAAGACAAAGACCCAAAGAGAGCAAAAGAGAGAGCGAAAAACATTGTGAAAAATATAATTAAGAAGATTGAGAAGAATGGTGGCTATGTTTTCGGAGAATTAGAAGAAATTGGAAGACCAAAATATGAGATTACAGGAGACCCTGTAGCGGAGGTGGTTAGTAAAGAGAAGACAATCATAACACCATATGGAGCTATAGATAATACGCCTGAAGAAGGAACATTGCACTTTTATGATGATGAAGATGTGATAGCTTATTTAGAGCCTCCACATAGACTGAGAGAACTAGAACGGTACGCTAGAGAGAACATAGACAACATACAGCGTACATGTGGGTTTGATGTAATTAATATAAATTTTAACTTTAAATTTTTAAAGAAGGTGGAGAACGATGAGGATTCCAAAAAGGATAATCACAAACGTAGCTAATAGAATGCTCCGTCAGAATCATACTGTGACACAAATGGAAGTTCAAAAAGAGATTGAAAAGTACCTCAAAAGGAAACTATCAAAACATGAAAAAGCCAGAATCACCTTGGTCTTAGAGGAACACTACACAGTAAAAAGAAGAAAAATAGACCCTAAAACAAAGAGAAAAGTGATTTACTTTACCTTCTGAGCCATGTTCTGTATGTCCTCTAAATCATACACATTCTCCCTCTTCTTTTTCACCTTCCTGGTCACAATTATCAGCTCCTTCTCCCTGCTATCCTTGATGGCCTCTGCCTTCTCCTTTAGCTTCTCAAATTCTCTCTCCACTTCTTTCTCATCCAGCTCCGACCATTTAACCTCAAAGAGAGCAATTTTCTTCTCTCCAACTGCAACAACATCAATCTCAAAACTCTCCTTACCCTTCTCTTTTCCCTCGTACTTACCCCAGAGCTTGCCTATGCTCTTTATCTTGAAATCCACAAAGTTCTGGGCGAATTGTTCCACCAGCTGCTCGTATTTCCTGCCCACATATATCCGTATATCTTCTTCTTTAAACTCCACCTGTCCGAGCTCGTATTTCGGATAATTCTTCCATACGGTTCTGAACAGAAATCAATGAGGTTCTGGGAGATGTAGTACCTGTACTTGCCTTTGCCGAAGGCATCTTTCCTGCGGGAAATGAGCTCGTAATCGTTGTAGAGTGCGTGTATGTACTTGCTGATATCCGTGCTCTTCAACCCCATATACGATGCAATCTCACCCATTCGTGAATTTCCTTCGGCAATGGCCTGCAGGATGCTAAAATACACCTTGTACTCCCTGCCCACCTCCTCCTTTAGCATCATCATTACCTCGCTGAGCATGGGATACGGCTCCTCGTAGAACATCATTCTTATGAAGTCCATCACTGGCACTTTGAA